>JBIKKK010000034.1:0-15582 GCA_044360385.1 Candidatus Nanopelagicales bacterium | reverse complement strand
GACGAGGAGTGCCTTAAGGTCACGGGCCTCCTCGCGCTCGACGAGACCGGAATCGGTGAGGATGCCGTCGACGATGGCGTGACCGACCCGACCGCCCGTGGGCAGGCTGCCCGGCTCCACGCCCCACGCGGCAGCGACTTCCTCGCGTGCGCGCGAGTCGTCGGCCGGTCGTCCACCCGGGAGCAAGCCGGAGAGCGCACCGGCGTCAAGCGCACCGCGCTCGCCCGCGCGACGTGGCACCCAGCCGAGCTGCGCACCCGTGGCTTCGGCGAGAGCCGCTGCCTGCGACAGAGCACCCGGCACCGCTGCCATCCGCTCACCGACGAGGATCACCGCACCGGGTGTGGCCAGCAGCTCTCGGAGTTCCGGATCGGCCTGGCCGCTCGCGATGCGCTGCAGTGCATTGGCCTCATCACCCGGAAGGCAGGGAGACCAGCGCGCATTCATCTTGTCTGTGCCGCGCGTGCGGACCGGCGCAAGGGCCACGACCCGCAGGCCGTCCTGACGTGCCGCGCGACGCAGGCGAAGGAAGATGATCGGCGACTCATCCTCGGGCTCCAGGCCGACGAGCAGCACAACGGGGGCGCGGTCGAGATCGGCGTACGTCGGCCCGAGTGACTTGCCGGCCACCGATGATGCGAGGAACTGCGCCTCTTCGTCACTGGACACACGCGCGCGGAAGTCGATGTCGCCGGTGCCCATCGCCACACGGGCGAACTTCGCATAGGCGTAGGCGTCCTCACGCGTGAGTCGGCCACCGGTGAGGACTCCTGAGCGACCTCGCGCAGCGGCAAGGCCGCGGGCAGCGACGTCAAGGGCCTCGGGCCACGATGCCGGCCGGAGCTGGCCGTCCTCGCGCACCAGCGGGGAGGTGATGCGGCCCTCGTAGGTGTAGACGAAGGCGAAACGACCCTTGTCGCAGTTCCACTCCTCGTTGACCTCGGCGTCATCCCATGCGAGTCGCCGGGTGATGACCCCGCGACGCACGTCGGTGCGCAGCGAGCATCCCGATGCACAGTGCTCGCACGTCGTCGGCGTGCTCACGAGGTCGAAGGGGCGGGCACGGAAGCGGTAGAGCGAGCTCGTGAGTGCGCCCACCGGACAGATTTGGATGGTGTTGCCCGAGAAGTATGAGTCGAAGGGCTGGTCGGGGGCGATGCCGACCTGCTGCTTGGCCCCGCGCTCGAGCAGCTCGAGCATGGGATCGCCCGCAATCTGCTCGGCGAATCGCGTGCAGCGCGCGCAGGAGACGCAGCGCTCACGGTCGAGCAGGATCTGCGCGCTCACGTTGATGGGCTTCTCGAAGGTGCGCTTCTCTTCTTCGAAGCGCGAGGTGCCGCGCCCAGTGGTCATGGCCTGGTTCTGCAGAGGGCACTCGCCGCCCTTGTCGCAGACGGGGCAATCGAGGGGGTGGTTGAGGAGCAGGAACTCCATCACTCCCTCCTGCGCGGTGTCGGCCATCTCCGAGGTGCGCTGCGTGCGCACCTCCATGCCATCGGTGACGGCAATGGCGCACGCGGGCTGGGGCTTGGGCTGTCCCTCGATCTCGATAAGACAGGCACGGCACGCCGCCACCGGGTCCAGCAGCGGGTGGTCGCAGAAGCGCGGGATCTCGATGCCCATCAGCTCAGCGACGCGGATGACGAGCATGCCCTTGGGCACGCGCACCTCGATGCCGTCGACGCTGACCGTCACCAGGTCTGTGGGGGTGACCTCGGCAGGACTCTGCGGGGCGATGGTCATCGCGCGGCCACCTCACCGAAGACGTAGGAAGCCGCCGGCGGGAAGGCCTCGTCGACGGGAGTGTGTGTCGCTGCTTCGAACTCGTCGCGGAAGTACTTCAGGGCCGCGGGGTAGGGGGTCGCGGCGGCATCACCGAGAGCGCAGAAGGAGCGTCCGGCGATGTTGCCACACACCTCGACAAGGAGATCCATGTCGGCATTGGTGCCGTGTCCGTGCTCGAAGCGCTCGAGCACTCCCGTGATCCAGTAGGTGCCCTCTCGGCACGGGGTGCACTTGCCGCATGACTCGTGGCTGTAGAACTCAAGCCAGCGCGTGACGGCCTTGACGACGCTCACGGTGCTGTTGAAGACCATCGGCGTGCCCGTTCCGAGCATGGTGCCGGCCTCGGCCATGGCTTCGTACGTGAGCGGGGTGTCGAGGTGGTCGGCCGTGAGCATGGGGACCGACGAGCCACCGGGAATCCAGAACTTCACGGTGCCGTCACCGCCCACGACGCCACCGGCGTAGTCGAGGAGCTCGCGCATGGTGATGCCGAGGGGCGCCTCGTAGATCCCGGGGCGCGCGACATGGCCGGACACGGCGAAGACCTTGAAGCCCGGGGACTTCTCGGTGCCGAACTGACGGAACCAGTCGACGCCGTTGTTGATGATCCACGGGATGTTGGTGATGGTCTCGACGTTGTTGACCACGGTGGGAGCGGCGTAGAGGCCGTGGGTTGCGGGGAACGGCGGCTTGAGACGCGGCTGGCCGCGGTAGCCCTCGAGTGAGTCGAGCAGTGCCGTCTCCTCGCCGCAGATGTAGGCGCCGGCGCCCGAGTGCACCTCGACGCGCAGGCTGAAGCCCGAGCCGAGGATGTTGTCGCCGAGCAGACCCGCCTGCTCCGCCTCACGGATCGCCGTGGCCACGCGACGGATGGCCTGAGGCACCTCTCCGCGGATGTAGATGAACGCGTGATTGGCCCTGATGGCGTAGGACGAGATGATGACGCCCTCGAGCAGCGCGTGCGGGTTGGCCATCATGATCGGGACGTCCTTGCAGGCGCCCGGCTCGGACTCATCGGCGTTGACGACCAGGTAGTGCGGCTTGCCGTCGTTCTGCGGCACGAAGCTCCACTTGAGGCCGGTGGGGAAGCCTGCGCCGCCGCGACCGCGCAGACCCGTGTCCTTGACCATGCCAATGACGGCGTCAGGGTCCATGCCGAGTGCCTTGGGCAGGGCGACGTAGCCACCATGGCGGCGGTAGCCGTCGAGCGTGAAGTAATCAGGCACGTCCCAGTGGGCCGTGATGACCGGGGTCAGCGGTGTCATGCGGATCCCTCCCGTGGCGCAGGCGCCGTCATGCCACGCTCGCGCGCCACCGTGAGGCCGGCGAGCATGATTGCGTCGGCCTCTCCGCCCTCGCCCGCAAGGCCGTCGACGGGGAAGGCCAGGGTGTGCTCGGTCGCCTGGAAGTCGCGGATGACCGGGCCGCGCGTCGACACGACCTCCTCGCCGCGAGCGAGGCGATCGATGACGTCGAGAGCGCTCTGCGGGGTCTGGCAGTCCATGAACTCCCAATCGACGGTCATGACCGGGGCATGGGTGCAGGCAGCCTGGCACTCGATGCGCTCGAGCCAGAAGGTGCCGTCGACGTCGCGCTCGTCGTGGCCGGCGCCGAGGCGCTCGGAGATCGCGTCGTAGACGGCATCGCCCCCGAGCAGCGCGCACAGGGTGTTGGTGCACACGCCGATGTGGTGCTTGCCCACCGGGCGGCGCTTGTACATCGTGTAGAAGGTCGCGACAGCGGTGACCTCGGCAGTGGTGAGACCCAGCTCGTCTGCGATCACGCGCATGGCCTCCGGCGTGACCTCGTCGTCGATGCTCTGCGCGAGATGGAGCAGCGGCATCACCGCGGATCGCGAGCTCGGGTAGCGCGCGATGATCTCGCGCATCTGCGTCATGACGCTCTCGTCGTAGGCCATCAGCGGTCCACCCCACCCATCACCGGGTCGATGCTGGCCACGGCCGCAATGACATCGGAGATCATGCTGCCGTTGGACATCGCCGCCGTGGCCTGGAGGTTGTTGAAGGAAGGGTCGCGGTAGTGCACGCGATAGGGCCGAGTGCCGCCATCGCTCACGATATGCACCCCGAGCTCGCCACGCGGCGACTCGATCGCGGAGTAGACCTGACCGGCCGGCACGGAGAAGCCCTCGGTGACCAGTTTGAAGTGATGGATGAGCGCCTCCATCGACTGGGCCATGATTTCCTTGATGTGCTCCGGGGAGTTGCCCTGCCCGTCGCCACCGATCGACAGCCGCGCCGGCCATGCGATCTTCTTGTCCGCGATCATGACGGGTCCGGGGCGCAGACGGTCGAGGGCCTGCTCGACGATCTTGATGCTCTCCTGCATCTCTGCGATGCGGATGAGGAAGCGGCCGTAGGCATCGCAGGTTTCCTGCGTGGGCACGTTGAACTCGTAGTTCTCGTAGCCGCAATAGGGCTGCGACTTGCGCAGGTCGTGAGGCAGGCCGGTGCTGCGCAGGATCGGCCCGGTGATGCCGAGGGACATGCATCCCGCAAGGTCGAGATAGCCCACACCCACCGTGCGGCCCATCCAGATGGCGTTGTCGACGAGCAGGTCGGTGGTGTCCTTCATGCGCTTGCGCAGAAGCGGCAGTGTCTCGCGGATGCGCGCGACCTGATCGTCGGTGATGTCCTGGGCGACGCCACCGGGGCGCACGTAGGCACTGTTCATGCGCAGGCCGGTGACCATCTCGAAGATGTCGAGGATGAGCTCGCGCTCGCGGAAGCCGAAGGTCATGGCGGTGAGCGCGCCGAGCTCCATGCCACCGGTCGCCAGCGCGACGAGGTGGGAAGAGATGCGGTTGAGCTCCATCATGAGGACGCGGATCGTGCTCGCGCGCTCGGGGATCTGATCGGTGACGTCGAGCAGCTTCTCCACTCCGAGGCAGTACGCCGTCTCGTTGAAAAAGGGCGAGAGGTAGTCCATGCGCGTCACGAAGGTCACGCCCTGGGTCCAGGTGCGGTACTCCATGTTCTTCTCGATGCCCGTGTGGAGGTAGCCGATGCCACAGCGCGTATCGATGACCGTCTCACCCTCGAGTTCGAGGATGAGACGGAGGACACCGTGGGTCGAGGGGTGCTGCGGGCCCATGTTGACGACGATGCGCTCGCGCTCGCCCTCATCGGGCGAGGAGATGGAGTCCCAGTCGCCACCGGACACGGTGTAGACGGTGCCCTGGCCTGTCTCGTAGGACAGTGCGTAGGGATCCTCGTCGGGCAACTCACCCTCGTAGACGATTCCCTCGTCGGCGATGCTCTGATCGGTAGTCATCAGGTGTATGCCCTCCGCTGGTCGGGTGGCGGCACCTCGGCGCCCTTGTACTCGACCGGAATGCCGCCGAGCGGATAGTCCTTGCGCTGCGGGTGGCCCGGCCAGTCGTCCGGCATCTCGATCCGGGTCAGTGCCGGATGGCCGTCGAAGATGATGCCGAAGAAGTCGTAGGTCTCGCGCTCATGCCAGTCGTTGGAGGGATAGACCGACGTGATGGACGGGATGTGCGGGTCGGCATCGGGACAGGTCACCTCGACCCGGATCCGGCGGTTATGCGTCACCGACTGGAAGGGGTACACCGCGTGGAGCTCCCGCCCGGGGTCGCCGGGGTAGTGCGCTCCATTGACCCCCATGCACATCTCGAACCGCAGCGCCGGCTCATCGCGCAGGACGGAGGCGAAGGGCAGGAGGTGCTCGCGGCAGACAAAGAAGGTGATCTCGCCGCGGTAGACCACGACCTTCTCCACCGCTGAGGCCATCGGCAGGCCGCGGTCGGCCAGGGCCAGCTCGATCTCATCGGCGGCCGCGTCGAACCACTCGCCGTAGGGACGCTCGGTCGGGCCCGGCATCACGATCGGCGCGACGAGACCACCGAAGCCGGAGGTGTCGCCGCCGTCCTGGGCGGAGAAGGCCCCGTGCCGGACGCCGATGACCTCGAGTTCGCGCACTCCCTCAGGGAGCGGCGTGGCACGCGCCGCGACCTCGAGACCGGCGACTCCCGGAGACACAGGCTGCTGATCGTTCATCGCAGCAGTCCTCGCATCTCCAGGGTCGGGCTCGCGGTGAGCGCGGCGAGTTCGAGCTGCTCCTGCTCGCGCACGGCATTGACGCCGAGCTTCATGTCCTGGATCTGATCGTGAATTTTCAGGATCGCGTCGATGAGCATCTCGGGACGCGGGGGGCAGCCGGGGAGGTACATGTCAACCGGCACCACGTGGTCGACACCCTGGACGATCGCGTAGTTGTTGAACATCCCGCCGCTGCTCGCGCACACGCCCATGGCGAGCACCCACTTGGGATTGGGCATCTGGTCGTAGATCTGGCGCAGGACCGGAGCCATCTTCTGGCTCACGCGACCCGCCACGATCATGAGGTCGGCCTGGCGCGGCGAGGCGCGGAAGACCTCCATGCCAAAGCGCGCGATGTCATAGCGCGGGCCGCCGGTCGCCATCATCTCGATGGCGCAGCAGGCCAGACCGAAGGTGGCGGGCCACAGCGATCCCTTGCGGGCGTAGCCCGCAACCTTCTCCACGGTGGTCAGCAGCACACCGGACGGCAACTTCTCTTCTAGACCCATGGCGTCAGTCCCAATCCAGTCCGCCGCGACGCCATTCGTAGACGTACGGCACGGTGAGGTTGAACAGGAACAACATCATCGCCAGGAAGACGAAAAGCGGCAATTGGTCGAATGCCACTGCCCACGGGTAGAGGAAGACGATCTCGATGTCGAAGATGATGAACATCATCGCCGTGAGGTAGTACTTCACGGGGAAGCGTCCGCCGCCCATGGGCTGAGGCGTGGGGTCGATGCCGCATTCGTAGGCGTCGAGCTTGGCCCGGTTGTAGCGCTTCGGGCCGGTAAAGGTGGTGAGCGTCACACTGAAGATCGCGAAGCCCGCTGCGAGGAGGCCGAGGACGAGGATCGGCGCGTAGGAACTCACCACACTCCTCCGTACAGGCCCGAAACCTCTTGCGAGCGGTCACGCGGGGGCTCCATGCCCGACGCGGTGGAAGTCTATCTACGGGCTGATGACGTCAGCGTCGGCCCCGGTGCACGGCGACGATGCCCCCCGTCAGGTTCAGCCACTCCACGTCGTTCCAGCCCGCCCGGGCGATCAGGGCCGCCAGATTCGCCTGGTCCGGCCAGGCCCGGATGGACTCGGCGAGGTAGACGTAGGCGTCGGGATTTGACGACGCCCGGCGCGCGATCCCGGGCAGGGCGCCCATGAGATACCGCGAGTAGATGGTCCGGAAGGGGCCGAAGGCAGGGTGGGAGAACTCGCAGACGACCAGGCGCCCCCCGGGCCGGGTGACCCGGGCCATCTCCGCGAGGGCCCCCTCGGGATCGACGGTGTTGCGCAGGCCGAAGGAGATCGTGACGGCGTCGAAGGTGGCGTCCGCGAAGGGCAGCCTCATGGCATCGCCCGCCACGAAGGCCAGACCTGGCTCACGTCGCCGCCCCACTCTGAGCATCCCCAGGGAGAAGTCACACGGCACGACCGCTGCCCCCCGTGCGGCCAGGGGGGCACTCGAGGTGCCGGTGCCGGCCGCAAGGTCGAGGATCCGCTCCCCCGGGCGGGGGGTGACCGCGTTGACGACCGCCCGGCGCCAGAGGCGGGTCTGGCCCAGGGCCAGCACGTCATTGGTGAGGTCATAGCGCTCGGCGACCTCATCGAACATGGCCGCGACCTCGATGGGCTGCTTCTCGAGGTCGGCGCGGGACATAGGGAGATCCTCCCAGCCCTCCCAGCGGGGCCGGAGGACGGCATGCCGGGCCGCCCTTACTTCGTTGAGTGGCGCCTCATGAGGGCGACACGCCGATGAATCCCGGCACAACCCGCCACTCAACGAAGTCGTCGGGGCCGGGGCTGGCCCGAGGCAGGCGGCTCCGCCGACTCGCCGGGCCACTAAGGGGGCCGTACCCTCGGGCTGTGGCCATCCCGGTGCTCTCCACGACGGCGGCGCCCCGGGTGCGGACGATGCCCCTGGAGGACCCCGGCCCCCTCCTCGATCGCCTGCCCGACACGGCCGGCACCGCATGGGTGCGCGATGGCGATGGACTGGTGGGCTGGGGCGTCGCCGCTTCGCTCGACGTCACCGGCGATGAGCGCTTCAGCCGCACGCAGCGCTGGTGGGCCGAGTGGTGCCGACTCGCGGATGTCGACGATCCCCTGAAGTTGCCCGGCACCGGTCCGGTGGCCTTCGGCTCTTTCACCTTCGATCCCGAGCCGGCCTCGGGTCGCGCCTCGCGCATCGTGGTGCCACGCGCGGTGCTCGGACGGCGCGAAGGGCGCGCCTGGCTCACCGTAGTTGACGATCCCGACGACCTACTCCCACCCGATGCCCTGCTCCCCTCGCCGACACGCCCCCCTGCGCCGTCACGCGTCGACTGGGGTCGCGGCACGCGCACGTCAGAGGAGTGGAAGCTGGCGGTCGGCGAGGCCATTGATCGCATCGGTCGCGGAGAGGTTGACAAGGTCGTGCTCGCACGCGACGTCGTCGCCGAGGTGAGCGATGACTTCGATATCCGCTATCTCCTGCAGCGCCTGGCCGATGCCTATCCGGAGTGCTGGACTTTCCAGGTCGACGACATGGTGGGAGCCACGCCCGAACTCCTGGTGCGGCGCACATCCGACACCGTCTTGTCCCGCGTGCTCGCCGGCACGGTGAAGCGTCGCGGGGACGAGAGCGAGGATGCGAGCCTGGCCGAGGCATTGCTCGGCAGCAATAAGGACCTCGAGGAGCATGAGTACGCCGTGCGCTCCGTCGCGCGCGCCCTCGGCCACCACTGCACCGACCTGCGCGTGCCCCAGCGACCCCACGTGCTGCGGCTCGCCAACGTCCAGCACCTCGCCACCGATGTCACCGGGCGCCTCGCGGATGGCGCGCCTGTCCTCGCCCTCGCTGCCTCACTGCATCCGACGGCGGCGGTGTGCGGCACTCCGACCGAGCGCGCGTCGGCAATGATCCGAGAGCTCGAGGGCATGGACCGCGGTCGTTACGCCGGACCCGTGGGATGGTTCGACAGTCGCGGCGATGGCGAGTTCGGGATCGCGCTTCGTTGCGCCGAAGTGCGTCCTGGATCCCTGCGACTTTTCGCGGGCTGCGGGATCGTGAGCGGCTCCGATCCTGAGGCCGAGCTTGCCGAGTCCCGCGCCAAGTTTGCCCCCATTCGACAGGCACTCGCGTAGTCCCCCGACTCTCACGGAATTCACGGAGCAGCCAGCTCGCACCTAGGCTGGGGCCATGAGTGAGAGCGCCGCGCGTATCGAGCGACGACGACGCATCCTCGCCGCCGCGCACGAACTCTTCGAAGATGTCGGCGTCGCGGCCACATCGCGCCGTGACGTCGCCGTGGCCGCGGACGTGGCCACCCGCTCGGTCCATGCCATCGCCGACAGCCGCAGTTCACTCCTCGCCCTCGTCACCGAGGCGCTGCCCTTCCCACCTACTTCGCAGCGGCTGCAGGAGCAGGCACAGTCCGCCGAGGCCCGAGGGGAAGCACTCCAGACGATCCTGGCTGCGGCCCGTGAGGCCTTCGGCGCGCCCGCGTCAGTGTGGGATGTCATGGAGCTCCAGGCCACGGCTCTCGCGCCGTTCGATGACCAGCTGGCCCAGGTGGTGCGCGAGCGCGTGGCGATGCGCTGGGATGCGGCGCGCACCGTCGTCCGCCAACTCCGCGGCGAGGGCGGCGTCGACTCCACGATCGATGACGACGCAGCGACCCTGCATCTCCTCGCGGTGGGTGCGGGTCTCGCCCTACTCGACGGCCTGACACCGCGGCCTGTCGAGGCAGCGGCGTGGGTGCGCCTCACGTCACGACTGCTCGAGTCCCTGGCGGCGATTGATCCGAGGGGTCGCGACTACGACGGCGCCACGCGTCCCTGGCGCATCCGAGTGGTCGCCCCGGCCACTCCGGCCGCGACCGCCCGCGTACTGCGAGTCCTTGCGCTCATCGGAGCGGAAGTCATCACGCTCTTCACGCACGCGCAAGACGACGGCACGCAGCTCATCGACCTCATCTGCTCGGCGCCGACCGCGCTCGAGCGCGACGACCTCACGCGCGCCCTCGCGACCGCCGGGCACCGCGTCCTCGCCGCGCCCGGGGTGCCGGAGGACGAGCACGACCTCATCGCCCGCGTTCTCGACGCAGCCGCGGAACTCGTGGTGCATCCCGAGCGCGCGCCCCGCGCCGCTGCAGAACTCGTGCTGGCGGATTCGTGGACCGTCGAGCCGGCGACCGAGGGCGACGATGCTGCCAGCGACGTCATGCGCCTGCAGTGGACGCCGGACCACCACGTCGTCCTCCACCGTGATGGCGCTCCCTTCGCCGCCGTAGAGCGCGCCCGCGCTTCGGCGCTGCTCCGGCTGGTCGACGCCGTCGCGAGTGCACCCGCGGGCGCGGGTGGCTTCGGCTGGGTGGAGTACCTGCGCGATGGGACGCAGGTGGTCATCCGTCTCGCGCGCCCCGAGGATGCCGAGGGTGTCGCTGATATGCACGCACGCTCATCCGAGGCGACGCGCTACCAGCGCTACTTCACCCCCCACACGGACTGGCGCGAGGACCAGCTGCGTCGGGTCGCCGGCGGTCACCGCGGCGCGACACTCGTCGCCGTCAACTGGAGGGGCGACATCGTCGGCCTCGGCAATGTCTTCCCCGATCGCCCCGAGGAGACATCGACCGCGGAGATCGCGGTGATCGTCGAGGATGCATGGCAGGGCCGCGGGCTCGGCGGCCGACTCCTGCAGCACCTCGTCGATCTCGCGCGACGACAGGGCTTCGACGAGGTCCTCGCGCTCGTGCTCGCGAGCAACACCGGCATGGTGCGTCTCCTCGAGAGACTCGACCTCGACTGGACCCGCGGCACCGACCCCGATCTCGGCGCGTCGATCGTGCGCTTGACCGCGCCGCTCAGCTGAGCGCAGCGTCGACAGCTGCCTGCACGGAGCGGATGAGATCCGCCTCATCAGCACGCGCAGCGCATCGAGCGACGATGACGCGCACGCCCTCTGCGGGTCGCTCCAGTGCACTGCGCAGACCTGCCGCAGAGTCGACCGTGGTCACCTCGATGCCCGGCGCGGCCAGGAGAGTGCCGAGGTCCGCTCCATGCGGCGTGCCGAAGACCCGCTCGAAGTCGGCGGCGAACTCCGGCGCCCCCTGCTCGAGGGAGGAGAAGATCCCGCCGCCGTCGTTGTCGATGACGACGTAGTCGAGGCGCGGTCGCGGCTCGCTCGCCGGCGCCAGCAATCCATTTCGGTCATAGATCGCGGTGAGGTCGCCGATCAGTGCATACGTCGTCCCGCCCGATCGCGTGAGGGCTGCACCCCAGGCCGTCGACATCACGCCGTCGATCCCCGACGTGCCGCGATTGCCGATGCAGGTCGCTGCGAGCGACCCGGCGTAGGACGACACGTGGCGCACCGGCCAGGACGCACCCACCACGAGCAGGTCCTCAGGTCCTGCGTGCTGCGCGACGATGCGCGCGACCGCCGGGCCCGTGAGCTGCCCGGTGTCCAGTGAACTGCCGACAGCAAGCGCTGCGACAGCGTCAGCCGCGGCCCAGCGCGCTGCCCACGCGGGATCCGGGATGCCGCCACCGACTACGGGCACCGCGTCGACGACCACACTCGCCGTCCGCAGTGGATCGACACGGCCGAGTCGGGGCGGGACATCCACCGCGATGTGCACGCGTGCCGCGCGGATCACGGCGGCTACCGATCGATGCAGACCCACGCGACCGACCGTGACGACCACGTCGGGGATGAGTTCGCGATCGGCGGCACCGCCGAGAAGCAGCGGGCCGTGCCTCAGGGCCAAGGCATGCGAGGAGAGATTGCCCGAGGGCTCGCTCACGATGGGCCAGCCCAGGGACTCCGCGAGAGCAGCGGCATCCGCGCGCACGACAGGGTCGTCGAAGTCGCCCGCGATGAGCAGGCCCCGGGTGGCATTCACTCCCGCGGGGAGCAGTGTCGACATTTCTGGGCGCTCTCGCGTCGACCGCGGATCCCGAGTGCGCGCCTGCACCTGGCCGATGGCGTGAGCGCCCGTCGCGACCAGCGGCTCGCTGAGGGGGACGTTGAGGTGGAGCGGCCCGGGCTGGTCGAGGAACGCGAGATCGAGTGCGTCAGCGACGACGCGTCGGAGATCAGACTCGTCGAGGCCCTCGAGATCAAGGCACGCGACCACGTCGTCACCGAAGAGGTCACGCTGATCGATTGTCTGGTTGGCCCCGCTCCCCCGCATAGCACCGGGGCGATCCGCTGTGACCGCCACGATGGGGACACCGGAGTACGCCGCCTCCACGATGGCCGGATGGAGGTTGACCGCTGCGGTGCCGGATGTGGTCACGACGGCCACGGGGGCACCCGAGCCGCGCGCAAGGCCAAGTGCGAGATAGGCGGCACTGCGCTCGTCGATCCGCACATGCAGGTGCACGAGCCCTTGCCGCTCAGCATCGGCCAGGGCGAGGGAGATCGGGGCGGACCTTGAGCCTGGCGCCAGCACGACATCGCGCACGCCGCCCGCGAGCAGCTCCTCGAGGATGGCGACAGCCATTCGGGGCGACGAGAACAGCATCCGGGAAGGCTCTCACGCGTCGAGGGCTTCGACGAGTCCGGCACCGCCGGACTCCCACGCATCGACGAGGCGCTGACGCCACCAGCGCGCGCGCTGGTCACCGATGAGATCGCGCGCGGCCATGAGCGCGTCGAGGTCCGGGGCCACTCGCTCGACGGGCATATGGCCCTGGAAGGGCACCAGCGGTGGGGCGATGACGTCGCGGGCGAGCAGCGTGCCGGTGCCCAGGCCGCACGCGGGCGGATCACCCGTGAGCGCGGCGGCGAGTGCGAGTCCGCTCACCAGCCCCACGGCGGAATCCAGGGAGCCGCTCACCACGACGGGGCCGCCCCACGATCGAGCCAACTCGAGCGCCGCGGCCACACCGCCGAGAGGCGCAGCCTTGAGGATGACGATGTCGGCGGCCTCGAAGGCGCGCGGATCGCCGAAGCGCACGGACTCGTCGAGGGCAATGGGCAGGTCGATGACACGCCGGAGGACGAGCGTCTCATCGACCGTCGCGCACGGCTGCTCGACGTACTCGATGCCGTAGGCACCGAGGCGGCCGAGTGCGCGCGCTGCATCGTCGGCCGACCAGCCGCCATTGGCATCGAGGCGGATGCTTGCGGTGCCGCCGCCCTCGGACGCCAGCGCACTGTCGGCGGCGTCGCGGATGGCTGCCACCCGCGCCTCGTCGTCGGCGAGCACCTCACCCATCGCGGCGACCTTGACTTTGATTGTCGTGCACCCGTGCTCCAGCACCGCCTGGCGCGCCAGCGCAGCCGCATCCTGGGCGGAGACGGCCGGGATGATGGCGTTGACAGGCACGATCTCCCGACGCGGCTCGGGCCAGGTGCCGAAGGCCGCTTCGACGGCCGAGGCCAGCCAGAGCGCGCACCCCCGCGGCGCATAGTCGTCGAAGGGCGCGAAGTCGCCCCATCCGCTTGGACCTCGGATGAGCATGCCCTCGCGCACGTCAATGCCGCGGAAGCGTCGCGTCAGCGGCAGGGCGTAGGGGACGGCATCGCGCAGGATGTCGGAGAGTGTGACGTCCACGTCGATCAGGGGCGGCGCGGGAACTTCGCGAAGTCGGGTGAGCGGCGCTGGGCATAGGCATCGCGGCCCTCCTGCGCCTCCTCCGTCATGTAGAAGAGCAGCGTCGCGTCACCCGCCAACTGCTGCACACCGGCGAGACCGTCGTCGGCGGCGTTGTGCGAGGCCTTGAGCATGCGCAGCGCCAGTGGGGAGAGCGCAAGCATCTGCCGAGCCCAGTCCACGGTCTCGCGCTCGAGATCAGCGAGCGGGACGACCGAGTTGACCAGCCCCCAGTCGTAGGCCTGCTCCGCACCGTACTGCCGGCAGAGCATCCACACCTCGCGCGAGCGCTTCATCCCGATCGTGCGCGCCAGCAGACCCGAGCCGTAGCCACCGTCGAAGGAGCCGACCTTGGGCCCCGTCTGACCGAAGCGTGCATTGGATGCGGCAATCGACAGATCGCAGACCACATGCAGCACGTGACCACCGCCGATGGCGTAGCCCGCGATCATCGCGATGACGGGCTTGGGCGTGCGACGGATCTGGACCTGCAGGTCGAGGACGTTGAGCCGTCCGATGCCCTTCTTGGCGACGTCGTCGTCTCCGATGTAGCCGTCGTCGCCGCGGATCATTTGGTCGCCGCCGCTGCAGAAGGCCCAGTCCCCTTGGCCGGTGAGGATGATGACGCCGATGCTGTCGTCATCGCGCGCCTCATTGAGCGCATCGGAGATCTCGAAGAGCGTCTGGGGCCGGAAGGCATTGCGCTTGTGCGGGCGATCGATGGTGATCTTGGCGATACCGGCGGCGTCCCCCGTCGAGTGCTCGTAGCGGATATCGCCGTAGTCCCCGACGCTCACCCACTCGCACGCGGGGACGATGCTCGAGTAGCCCGGATCCGTGAAGGCGGGCGATCCTTCAGCCACGACGGGCGGCAGGGGATATCGGTTGCGGGAATCGAACTCCTGCGCCACCGGCGACTCCTTCGTGTGGGCCGGTGGGGATCACCGGTAGCGCCAAACCTAGTCAGGCCTACTCTCGTCCGCATGGCGGCACTCCCTCTGCGTGCGGTCGACGTGCCCCCCGGCCCGGCCGGGATCGAGGCGGCACGCGCGGCCCTCGCGGCACGCATGGAGGGCGACGGCGCCCCCTTCACGCTGATCCCGGTGCCGTCACGGCATGTGAGCGAGGACTACGCGCGGATGGTGCGAGCCTGCGTACGCCCCAATGAGCCCGTCGAGGACGACGACACCGCCTTGGTCGCCGCCACCAGCGGATCGACCGGCGCACCCCGCGGCGTCCTCGTGACGCGGGCCAACCTGCGTGCCGCCGTGGAGGCCTCCTGGGCGCACGTCCCCGGACTGCGCGCGTGCTCGTGGGTCCTCGCCCTGCCGGTGACCTCGATCGGCGGCTTCGGCGCCATCGTCCGCGCTCACCTCGCCGGGACCTCCCTGCACGCCCTGTCGTCGGTCGGGGGCGCCGCTGCCTTCCGTGTCGACGATCTACTCGCCCTGCGCGTCGAGGAGCCCTTCGCGATCTCCATCGTGCCCACGCAGCTGGCCGACATCCTCGCCTCGCTCGAGGCCACCGCATGGCTGACGCGAGCGACCACCGTGCTCGTCGGCGCTGCCGCCACACCCGACGACCTCGCCGAACGTGCGCGCCAGGCGGGTGTCCGGCTCGTGACGACGTACGGCATGACCGAGACCACGGGGGGCTGCGTATACGACGGCGTCCCCCTCCCCGGGATCCGCATCGAGCTTGAAGGAGACACCCAGCGCATCGACGTCGTCGGACCGCAGGTCGCCGCGGGATACCGGAGAGACCACGGGGAGTCCCCGGAGTTCAGCGGTGCGGGCAGCGAGCGTCGATTCCGCACCGCCGATCACGGTGACTGGGTGGACGGTCGCCTGCGCATAACGGGACGCATCGACGACGTCGTCGCCGTCCACGGGGTCAACGTCGCACTCGGCGCGGTCGAGGCCATCGTCCTCAGTGAGCTGGGTGTGCGCGAAGCCGCCGTCGTCGCGATGCCAGATCCACGCCAGGGCCATCGCCTCGTCGCCTTCGTCGTCATGGAGGACCCCGCAGGTCTCACGGCCATCGCACCACTCGTCGCCGAGAGACTGGGAGGCGCGGCGCGACCCGAGGTCGTGCCAGTCGCGAGCCTGCCGATGCTGCCCAGTGGCAAGATC
>JBIKKK010000179.1:0-4578 GCA_044360385.1 Candidatus Nanopelagicales bacterium | reverse complement strand
TGATCGTCTTGGACAGTGCGGCATTGCCGGCGATGGAACCGCGCGCGGGGACGAGTTTGCCGCGGCGCTTCTCGTCTGAGGGCACGGAAGCGGCGGCACACGACACCCAGTGCGCGCCTGACTTCCAATGCCTCGCTGTCGGGGTGTACCAGAGGTACCAGGTGCGCGTGCCGGGCGCCGCTACGTCGGGCTTGGCGACTCCGGCGTAACGATTGACCTCTGGCTGGCATCGCTGGTCCATCCACAGGACCAACTCGGGGCTGTTGTTGCCCTTGGCCGCGACATCCTTGGGCACGTCGAGCGTGATGACGGTCTCGACGGTGTGCGCTTCGGCACAGTCGATGGGCGTGCCCATGTAGGTCTTCTGGCTCGCCTGCTCGTAGGTGTAGTTCCAGCAGGTGCCTGCCTCGGGTGCCGGGACGTCCATGCGCGGCGCGGGCACATCGGCGCGTGGCCCGTGGATGGTGGCACTCGCGGCCGGGTTGGCGAGCCCGGCGGCGGCCAGTGTGGAGGCGGCGAGGACGGGGATGACTCGGGATGCGGCACGCCGTGTATTCATGACGTCATTGTCCCCCGCCGCTCGCGGGAAATCGCGCCGGGCGAGCCCGATTTCGCCACTTGAGCGACCTCCGGGCGCGAGCAGCGTCGTGCAACTGGCGAAAACCGGCGGGAATGATTAGAGGTCGACGACGATCCGGTCGAGGAAGGCATCGACGAGCGCGTGGGCGCGCGCCACGGCGGCAGGCTCCTCGCGCACAGCGCCGGCCATGAGTTCGGCCGGATCGACCCCGTCCTTGAACGCCTCCTCGACGCCACCCTCGTCCATCCAGCCTTCCAGGCACGCGGCAGTGACCTCGGGGTGGAACTGAACGGCGAGGGACCGGCCGATGACATAGGCCTGCGACGCGCGAGCATTGCGCGCAATCTCCACTGCACCTGGCGGCACCGTGAAGCGGTCGTAGTGCCACTCGAACCACGGACCGTTAGGCACCAACTCGGTGTCGTCGGAATTGATCCAGGTGTAACCGATCTCAGCGCGAGGCCCGGGAGCCACCGTGCCGCCGAGCGCGCGCGCGAGTGCCTGCGCGCCGAAGCAGATTGCGAAGATCGGCACGTCGTGCGCCTGCAGGTCGCGAAGCCAGTCGAGCTCGGGCTTGAGCCATGTGCCGATCCGGTCGTCTTCCCAGGCGCCCCAGGGCGCACCCATGGGTACGACGACATCGTGCTCGCCCACCTCGGGGAAGTCGAAGTCGACGTCGGGGGAGAAGAAGCGGTCTCGGGGCACCACGACGGATTCGACGACCTCGAAGCCCCGCTGGGCGAAGCGCTCGGCCACCGGCCCCGGGGGGCTCACGTGGTCGTGTTGGAGAAACAGGACACGCACGGCGGCATCCTCCCATAAGATCCGTTCGTACCCGAACGATCGGAGTTAATCATGGATTCCCACAGGCCGCTTGACCTCGCTGATCTCCGCGCCGGGCTCCAGGCCCGCGGCATCGACGTCCTGCGCGTCCTCTACTCCGACGTCCTCGGGATCACCCGCTCCAAGGACATGCTCGTCACGCAGATGGAGCGCGCGCTCGGCCACGGCCCGACCTTCTGCCAGGGCGTGTGGGTGACGACCACTCAAGGGGACGTCCTCGACGGACACGGCTCGGTCTCCGACGGACTCCCCGATCTGGTGACGCAGATCGTGCCGTCGATGATCCGCGACATCCCGTGGGAGCCGGGAGTCGCCTACGTCGTTGCCGACGTCTACGAGCCCGACGGTTCGCCGCATCCCACCGCACCGCGCAGCGTGCTCGCCAACATCATCAGCGAGTACGCCGAGATCGGACTCACGCCCGTCACGGGGCCGGAGCTGGAGTACTACGTGATGGAGGAGCGCGACGGTCGCTGGGAGCGCACCTTCGACCACAAGGGCCTCGTCTACACGACCGGTGCCATGGTCGATCCGCATGGCTACTTCCTGCACACCCTGCGCATGTGCGACAAGCTCGATATCGGCGCCTTCGCGGGCAACCACGAATTCAGCCCGTCGCAGTACGAGATCAACCTCTGGCATGCCGATGCCATGCTGTCGGCGGACCGGACCTTCATCTTCAAGACCGCGATCAAGGACATCACCCACCGCCAGGGCTTCCTCGCCTCCTTCATGGGCAAGCCCTTCAACGACGAGGGAGGAAGTGGCTTCCATATGCACTTCTCCGTCGAGCGCGGCGGCGACAACGTCATGGCTGATGCGGATGGGGAGCTCAGTCCGACGGCGCTCGCGATGATCGCGGGCATCCTCGAGCACGCTCCCGCGCTCTCGGCTCTCACCAACCCGACCGTCAATGCCTTCAAGCGCCTCGGTCCCGACACGCTCGCGCCCTTCCGCATCAACTGGGGGCTCGACAATCGCTCGACCATGGTCCGCATTCCCCCGGAGCGGGGCAAGGGCACGCGCTTGGAGCTGCGCATCGGCGATGGCGCGGCCAACCCTTACGTCATCTCCGCGGCGATCCTCGCGGCTGCGCTCGACGGCATCCGCCGGGGGCTCGAAGCGCCCGCGGCACTCGAGGGGTGGACCTACGAGGACGAGTCAGCGGAGGTGTTGCCGATGACGCTCAAGGATGCACTCGCCGCACTCGAAGCCGATGACGTGCTCAAGGGCATGCTCGGCAAGACCTTCATCGACACCTTCGTCACGATGAAGGCCGACGAGGTGCGCCGCTACGAGGAGGCGGCCGAGGATCCCGCGACCCGCGAGGTCACCGACTGGGAAGTCCGGGAGTACCTGCTCCACTACTAGCGCGCGAGAGCCGCGTGCCAGGAGTTCTGACAGGCACTAGATCGTCAGCTCGTCCATGGTGCGCAGCACTCGGACGACTTCGGGCACCTCGTGCACGCGGAAGATTCCCACGCCGCCGAGACGTGCGACGACGGTGAAGAACGGCTCGCCCACTCGGTAGCGGTCCTCGAAGAAGTCGAAGCCGTGCGGCATGAGCTGGCAGATGGGGACGCCCAGGTCGCGCAACCTGAAGGAGTGCGCCAGCAGTCGTCCCTGGAGACGCTGCTTGACCGGTTGAGACACGTGCGGGCCGTAGGAGAAGCCGAGCCCGGGATCGATCGCCATCGACTGCACTCCGAGCTCGCGTGCGCGAGCGACGCGCTCGGCGAAGTAGTCGTGCAGTTGCGGGACCGGATCATCGTGGAGTTGGTAGTGGGACCCATCGCGGGCGTGCACGCCCGGGAGGAAGCACATGACCACGGAGGCACCGGATGCAGCGACCTCGGCGAGGATCTCATCGCCCGGGTCGCGCGTGGTCATGTTGACCATGCCCGCGCCCGCCTCCAGGCATGCGCGGACGACCTCGGCGTCGTAGGACTCCACTGAGACGGCGATCCCCTCAGCCACGAGGGCCTCGATCACGGGCACGAGCTGCTTGATCTGGGTCGTGGAGTCGATGCGCTCGGCATCACCGCGACTGGACTCGGCCCCGACATCGATGACATGTGCGCCTTCTGCCGTGAGCACGCGTGCCCGGCGCACGGCGGTCTCGAGGCTGAGCGCGATGCTCTCCCGGTACGTCGAGTCGCGCGAGAGGTTCACCACTCCCATGACGACCGGCGTGATGTCGGTGTCGTAGGCCACGCCGTCGATGGCGAAGGGCGCGACCGGGGCGTCGATCAGGCCGGGGAACCGCTGTTGCAGCGATGCCAACGCCGCGACGGAAAGCATGGGTCAGGCTAGCGCGATCCGGCGTACGCCGTCTCAGACTGGATGGGACCGGTCCGCGAGCAGCGTGCCGCCGGCGAATGTGACGCCGACCTCGCGGTAGTAGCCGCCGATGACTTCGCGGACAGGAAGTAGCGCGGCAGGCTGATCCCACTCGGAGTCGTGCAGCTCGATCTCGGCGTCGCCGCGCCAGGGCTGGCCGAGATCGGCATCGCGACCGCCCATCGTGACGATCTGGTCGAGGCTGAGTGCACCGCCCCCGATGCTCGGCATCTGCCGGTGATGCAGCATCGGCAGGGCGTTGACAAATCCATTGGTGTCGCTCGGCTCACGCAGCGTGACCTTGGCGGTAGCGAGTCGGTGGTCGTAAGCCGCCAGCGTGGCGCCGAAGGTGCCACCGGGTGCGACGCGCGGCGCGGCCAAGCCGTGGTTCATCGCGCGCGTGACGTAGATGCTGCCGAGCTTCTTGGGGTAGCCCTGGAACCATCCACGCCCGATGGCGAAATCGGTCGTCACCCAGATGAGCACGCACCGGCTGTACGTCGTACCGGCGTACGAGCACCGCACGACGGCGAAGGCCTCGAGGTACTGCGACCGCGACGGGTCGAGGAGCTCGCGGCCCTCGGCGCTGCAGGACTGCCAGTCGGCCCAGATGAAGGCGACGGCGCCGGGGTCCTCGGGAGCGAGGTCGACATCGGCGGGGAGAAGGGCCCGGACACGGTCGACGTCAGTGCGGTATTCGACCGTGAGCAGGGTGCCCGAGTAGTGCCAGGGCATCTCCGGCACGAGGGCCGAGCCGCCGTCGGGGGTGTAAGGAGGGAGGAATCCGGCCACGGGGTGAGGTTAGCGGAGATTCA
>JBIKKK010000178.1:0-4630 GCA_044360385.1 Candidatus Nanopelagicales bacterium | reverse complement strand
TCTTCGCGAGAGCAGCGTCGTCGCCGACGAGGTGGCGCAGGTCTAGCGCAGTCGCAGAGTGTCTACGGGCACGCCAGACGCGTGCCGAATGGCTGCGGGGGCTGGAGTGTTCTTGCGGTGCCGGGGAGTGGCTACTGGGGGCCGTCGTCGCGGCGCTTGCGCCAGCGATCCTCGAGCCGGTTCATGAAGCCGGACGACTGCTTCGGTGCACGACGTGGTGCGGTCGCGCCGGGCGTCGCCTGCGGATCGGCCTCGCCCTCAGCCGTGGCCGCAGTCGCGGGCCGGGCGCGCAGTCCGAGGTAGGTGAGCGTCGCACCGACCACCATGACGACGAAGCCAGCGACACCGAGTGGGATGAGCGGCAGGATCGCGCCGAGCATGAGCAGGGTGAAGCCGCCGAGAAGGACGAGGACTCCGAAGGCCGCACGCCCACGGCTTGGCCGTCCAGCGGAGGCACTGCGGAGGGAGGTGGCGAACTTGGGGTCCTCGGCATAGAGGGCGCGCTCCATCTGCTCCAGCAGACGTTGCTCGTGCTCGGACAGCGGCACTGCGGACCTCCCCTCGTGGGCTCCCTCACAGGATAGGCGTGACGGGCCAGTCTGGAAACCCGGCGGGGTCAATTGCCTCGTGGAACCCCTCATCCGGGCACGAATTCACCCGGTCTCAGTCGTCGGTCCAGAGGCGGGCAGGACGGACCACGTCTTGCCCGAAGCGCTCCCGGAGGCGGTCAGCAGCCACCTCGGCGGCCCGCCGATCGACCGGGGACGCAACCGAGCCGTCATCGAAGGTGAGCTGCTCCACGCTCCCCTCGAGGTCGGCGAGGCCTTCGAGGCGGACCCCGACGAGACGAATCCGGGCTCGCTGGAGGCGCAGGGCGGCGTAGAGGTCGACGGCGGTGTCATAGAGGACCTGGCCGACATCGGTGGGGGCATCGAGGGTGCGTGAGCGGGTGATGGTGGTGAAGTCCGCGAAGCGGATCTTGAGGACCACGGTGCGCCCGCGGATGCCATGGCGCCGTGCTCGCGCGGCGACCTTCTGGGCGAGGCGCAGGATCTCGCGGGCGATGATCTCGGGGTCGTCGACGTCGCGGGCGAAGGTCTCTTCGTTGCCGATGCTCTTCTCCGCGGCATCGGGCACGACCTCGCGATCGTCACGGCCCCAGGCGAGATCGTGGAGGCGCTGCCCGGATGCCTGGCCGAGCGCGCGCACGAGGGTGTCGGCCGGAGTGTGCGCGATGTCGCCCACGGTGCGCAGGCCGAGGGAAATGAGTCTTTCCTCGGTGCGCTCCCCCACGCCCCAGAGCGCGGCGACGGGCAGGGGGTGCAGGAAGGCGACGACCTGGTCGGCGGGGACGACGAGCAGGCCGTCGGGCTTGGCCTGGGTGGAGGCGAGCTTGGCGATGAACTTGGTGGGTGCCACGCCGACACTGCAGGTGATGCGCTGCTCGTCGTAGACGCGTGCGCGGATGAGCTCGGCGATGGACGTGGGCGTGCCGAGCCGGCGCAGCGCTCCGGAGACATCAAGGAAGGCCTCGTCAAGGCTGAGTGGCTCGACAAGCGGGGTGATCGAGGAGAAGATCGCCATGACCCCGGCGCTCACCTCGCCGTAGCGATCGTGGTGGGGCTCGATGACGATGGCATCGGGGGCGACGCGCCGCGCGCGGGACATCGGCATGGCGGAGTGCACGCCCATGGCTCGGGCCTCATAGGTCGCCGAGAGGACGACACCGCGCTGCCCACCGCCGACGATGACCGGCTTGCCGCGGAGCTCGGGGCGCGTGACGAGCTCGACGGACGCATAGAAGGCATCCATGTCGACGTGGAGGATCGTGCAGCCTGTGTCGTCGGTGCCGAGGCCGGTGGCTCCCGGGACACGGCGCAACTGGCTGCGGCTCATGTCCGACTCCTCATGGGCTCATCCTCGCGCCTACCACCCGCTGCTCCCGGGACTGGAGTGCCACAGTTTCGATGGCGCGCCCTGGCGGTCGCCGCCGGCGGGCTTGGTGTCGGCGGGCTTGATATCAGCGTAGGGAGACTGCCGGAACCCGCTCGCATGCACGAGTACGCGCCGCGGCTCCGTGGGTGGTGTCGGACGTGGCGAGGCCGCGAGCATCGCCGCGATCGCGTCGAGGCCGCCGGCCGACCACTCCTCGTGCACATGGCCGAGATCCCACGCCCCGGTGGCGCGCAGGGAGACTCCGCGCGGTCCGGTGCGACGCAACTCGCCGCGGACGAGGAGCAGCCAGGAGCCGAAGACGGTTGACGCGTAGGGACTCTGCACATCATCGAAGAAGGCGGCGTCGACCGGTCCTGTCGTGTCGTCGAGGGTCAAGAAGATGACGCGACGACCGCTGCGCACCGGTGGGGTCTGCACAGCGACCTTGACCCCGGCGATGAGGATCTCCGCCTGCGAGCGCAGGGAAAGGAAGTCGCGACTGCTCACGAGTGGGGGCCGCAGCACCGACAGCGCATCGAGCATCGGCGCATAGAAGTCGACGACATGGTGGCTGACGTCGAGGCCGAGGATCTCCAGCTCGGCGCGCACCCGGTCGGCCGGCCCGAGCTCGGGCAGCCCGGTGAGCGGAGGCGGGGCATCGCCGGCAAGGCTCTCGAAGGTGAGCTGCTCGACCTCGCTCTCGACTCGCGTGCGGCGCGGGCCTCCACGGGCGAGGTCGGCGACCTGGAGCAGCAGGTCGCGGCGGGTGACGCGACCGCGGCGGCGCAGGCTCGTGCCCTCTGCCCGAATGCCGTGAACCGAATCGAAGGCTCCCGCGAGCACGAGCCGCTCGGCGATCGGCTGGCTCACCGCAGCGCGATGCCAGAAGTCGGCGAGCGAGGAGTAGGGCCGGCGCTCGACAATGCGCTCCATCTCGGCGTCGCTCATGCCCTTGACGTCGGCGAGCGACAGCCGAATGCCGTAGGAGCCGTCGTCCGTGTGCTCGACGGAGTACGCCGCACCCGATCGATTGACGTCGAGGCCGAGGATCGCGATGCCGAGGCCGCGCGCGTCGTCGAGGATGAGCCGCTTGGGATACATGCCGGGGTCGTGGGTGAGGACACCGGCGAGGAAGGCCGCCGGATGATGGGCCTTGAACCACGCTGACTGATAGGTGGGTAGCGAGAAGGCCGCGGCATGCGCCTTGCAGAAGCCGAAGGAGGCGAAGGCGCGCAGCACCTCCCACACCCGCTCGACGGTGACGAGGTCGTAGCCGTGGGCGAGGACCGCGGGATAGAACCACGCGCGCACATCGTCCTGTCCCTCGGGCGAGCCCATGGAGCGGCGGGTCTCGTCAGCCTCGGCGAGGGAACAGCCGGTCATGGTCGCCACGATGCGCAGCACCTGCTCGTGGAAGACGACGACGCCGTAGGTCTCCTCGAGGATCGGGCGCAGATCGTCGTGGATGTAGACCGGATCCGCCCAGCCCTGCCGGGCACGCAGGAATGGGGTGACCATGTCGGACTTCACCGGGCCGGGCCGGAAGAGCGAGATGTCGATGACAATGTCGTTGAAGTTGTCGGGCGCGAACTTGCCGATGAGCTCGCGCTGGCCGGGTGACTCGATCTGGAAGCAGCCGAGGGTGCGGGTCGACTGGATGAGGGCATACGTCGCCGGGTCGTCGAGGCTCACGGTGTCGAGGGCGATGCGCTCGCCGTCGACGCGCTCCATCTCGGCGACGGCATGGGCGAGGGCGGACTGCATGCGCACGCCGAGGACATCGAGCTTGAGCAGGCCGAGGGTCTCGACGTCGTCCTTGTCGAAGGCGCTCATGGGATAGCCCTGGCCGCTGGGCTCGACGGGGGTGCGATCGAGCAGGGTGGCATCGGAGAGCAGCACGCCGCACGGGTGCATGGCGACATGGCGCGGCAGTCCGTCGAGGCCCTCGACGAGCTGCCAGAAGTGATCGAGCTCGCCGCGCGCGGTCATGCGGCCGAGCCCGGAATCGCGCAGCTCGGGCAGATCACGCAGTGCCGCTCGCGCATCGCGGGCGCGCACATGGGGGAAGGCCTTGGCGAAGGTGTCGATCTCTCCGGGTGGCAGGGCGAGCGCGGCGCCGACATCGCGGATGGCGTGGCGCACGCGGTAGGTCTCCATCATCGACACCGTGGCGACCCTCTCGGTGCCGAAGCGCTCGATGATGGCGTCGTAGACCTCGAGTCGTCGCGCGGACTCGACGTCGATGTCGATGTCGGGGAGTTGGCGGCGCAGCGGAGTGAGGAAGCGCTCCATGAGCAGGCCGTGGCGCATCGGGTCGATGCCGGAGATGCCGAGCAGGTGGTTGACCAGGCTGCCCGCGCCTGAGCCGCGCGCGGCGACCCGGATGTCCAAGCCCCGGGTGAGGTCGACGACCTCGGCGACGGTGAGGAAATAGGTGGCGAAGCCGAGGGTGGAGATGGTGCGCAACTCCTCCTCGAGCCGGTGACGGGCGGCGATGCGCTCGGCGCCGCGGTAACGATCGAGGCTGGACTCGCAGCGGGCGCGCAGGATCACATCGGCTCGCGCAGCCTCACTTCCCCCTGACGAGGACCTGCCGGTGACGACATCGAGCTCGGGCACGACGACCTCCCCGATGCCGAGATCGGCAGGGGTGATGGCGCACTCCCCCGCGAGCTCGACGGCGGCAGCGAGGAGA
>JBIKKK010000177.1:0-4641 GCA_044360385.1 Candidatus Nanopelagicales bacterium | reverse complement strand
AGGTCGACGTGGATCTCGTGATGGTCCGTGCCCAGGGAGTCCGCGACCTCGCGGGCCTCGGCGTGCTCGCTCACGGCGTCGAAGCCGACCGTGAAGGTCTTGACGGGGTCCAGTCCCTGCGCGCGACGCTGTTCCTGGACCAGGGTCACCGTGATGGCGCTGTCCACACCGCCACTCAAGAAGGCGCCTACGGGCACGTCGGCGATCAGGTGGTGCTCGACGGAATCCTCGAGGACGCCACGGACTTGATCCTCGAGCAGTGCAGCGTCGTTTACCGGGCACGCGAACTCGTAGCGCCAGTAGCGCTCGGGTCGGAACTCCGGGTCCGCGAGGTCGATGACTGCGACATGTCCGGGCTCGAGTCGGTGGATGCCACGGAAGAAGGTCTGGGGGAGGGGGTTGAACTGGAAGGACAGGTAGTTGATGACCGCGTCCATGTCGACCGCGGGTGTGACCTGCGGATCGACAAGCAGGCACTTGATCTCAGAGGCGAAGGCCGCGACGCGCGCACCTCGATCGGTGTCGGCCAGGCGGACGTAGAGGGGCTTGATGCCGAACGGGTCTCGGGCGAGGATGAGGCGCTGGCGCGCGGCGTCGTAGATGCAGAAGCCGAACATGCCCCGCAAGCGACGGAGCATGCCGGGGAGGTCCTCGCGTCCGATCTCCTCGTAGAGGCGCAGGATGGTGTCGGTGTCACTGCTGCTGCGAGGTGGGCGTCCCGCCTCGGCAAGCTCGGCATCGAGCTCGCGGTAGTTGTAGAGCTCGCCGTTGTAGACGATCCCCACGGTGCCGTCGTCGCTCCACATGGGCTGGTGGCCACCGGCGATATCGATGATGGACAGGCGCGTCATGCCGAAGGCGAAATCGGATGCGACGAAGGATCCTGAGTCGTCCGGCCCCCGGTGATGGATCACGTCGAGCATCGGCCCGATGAGCTGAGAGGTGCGCTCGGTGGGTCCCAGGACACCGGCGATACCGCACATGCGGCGTGGACCTCCTTCGCGCCCGCGCCATCCGGGCCCCGTCACGCTAACAGGTGCGGGGGGTCAATCCCGGTCTGTAAGGGGGAGGAAGGGGCTCGCGCGTCGCTGGGTAGTGTTGCGGTGGCGAGACCAACCGAGGGAGGGATGGGTCGTGGCAGCGAGTCGGAACAGCCTGGGAGCGCGCATGACGCTCACCGTCGGCGAGCGCGATTACGAGATCTACCGAATCGATGCCGTCCCGGGGGCCGAATCCCTGCCCTTCACTCATCGGATCCTCCTGGAGAATCTCCTGCGCACGGAGGACGGCGCCAATGTCACCGAGGGCCAGATCCGCGCGCTCGGCGCATGGCAGGCCGATGCCGAGCCGTCCGAGGAGATCCAGTTCACGCCCTCCCGCGTGATCATGCAGGACTTCACAGGCGTGCCGGTCGTGGTCGACCTCGCGACGATGCGCGAGGCGGTCGCCGACCTGGGTGGGGATCCCGCGCGAATCGAGCCGCTCGCCCCGGCTGAGCTGGTCATCGACCACAGCGTCATCGCCGACTACTTCGCGCGACCTGATGCCGCGGATCTCAACACTGCCCTGGAGTACGAGCGCAATCGTGAGCGCTATCAGTTCCTGCGTTGGGGTCAGGGCGCCTTCGAGGAGTTCAAGGTGGTCCCCCCCGGCACCGGGATCGTCCACCAGGTCAATATCGAGCACCTGGCTCGCGTGATCATGGCGCGTGAAGGCCTTGCCTATCCCGACACCGTGGTCGGCACCGATAGCCACACCACGATGGTCAATGGTCTGGGTGTCCTCGGATGGGGAGTGGGCGGAATCGAGGCCGAGGCCGCGATGCTCGGCCAGCCCGTCTCGATGCTGATCCCGCGGGTCGTGGGTTTCAAGCTCACGGGTGAACTGCCGACGGGCGCTACCGCGACCGATCTCGTGCTCACGATCACGGAGTTGCTGCGCAAGCACGGGGTCGTGGGCAAGTTCGTGGAGTTCTACGGCGAGGGAGTCGGGGCGGTGCCCCTCGCGGACCGAGCGACGATCGGCAACATGAGCCCGGAGTACGGCTCCACCGTCGCCATCTTCCCCATCGACACGGCCACGATCGACTATCTCCGGTTGACGGGGCGTCCAGACGAGCAGATCGCACTGGTCGAGGCGTACGCCAAGGCGCAGGGGCTGTGGCACGACCCTGCACGCGAAGCGCGCTACTCCGAGTCCGTCGAACTCGACCTCGACACCGTCGTCCCGTCGCTCGCGGGCCCCAAGCGCCCGCAGGACCGAGTATCCCTGAGCGACGCGAAGGCCTCGTTCGTGAGCGCTCTCGCCGACTACACCCGAGAGCCCGCGGCAGCGGTCGAGACGCAGATCGCTAGCGAGCCCGTCGAGATCGGCCACGGAGCAGTCGTCATCGCCGCCATCACCTCATGCACCAACACATCGAATCCGTCCGTCATGATCGGCGCGGGATTGCTCGCGAAGAAGGCGGTCGAGCGTGGACTCGCGCGCAAGCCCTGGGTGAAGACCACCCTCGGCCCGGGCTCTCAGGTGGTCACGGACTACTACGACCGTGCAGGTCTCACCCCTTTCCTGGACAAGCTCGGCTTCGAGACGGTGGGCTACGGGTGCACCGTGTGCATCGGCAACTCAGGCCCCCTGATCCCCGAGGTGAGTGCAGCGGTCAATGAGGCTGATCTGGCGGTGGTCTCGGTCCTGAGCGGCAATCGCAACTTCGAGGGGCGCATCAACCCGGACGTCAAGATGAATTACCTTGCGTCTCCGCCCCTCGTGGTGGCCTATGCCATCGCGGGGACGATGGACATCGACTTTGCCACGGAGCCGCTCGGGCTCGACCAGGACGGCAAGCCGGTCTTCCTCGCGGATATCTGGCCCAGCCCCCGAGAGATCCACGCGGTCATCGACGCGAGCATCGACGAGGAGATGTTCGCGGCGCGGTACGCCGATGTCTTCCACGGCGACGCGCGCTGGCGCGGCCTTCCCACCCCCACCGGCGATCGCTTTGAGTGGGATCCTGAGAGCACCTACGTGCGCAAGGCGCCGTACTTCGACGGCATGCCGCGAGTGCCAGAGCCCCTGCACGACATCAGCGGCGCCCGTGTCCTCCTCAAGCTGGGTGACTCCGTGACCACGGATCACATCAGTCCGGCGGGCAATATCAAGCCGGACAGTCCCGCGGGCCGCTATCTGGCTGACCATGGGGTTGCGAGGCAGGACTTCAACTCCTACGGGTCGCGTCGTGGCAACCACGAGGTCATGATCAGAGGTACCTTCGCCAACATTCGCCTGCGCAATCACATGCTGCACGATGTCGAGGGGGGCTTCACCGTGGACTTCACCACGCCCGACCACGACACCGTGCCCGTCTACGACGCAGCGATGGCTTACGCACGCTACGACACGCCCCTCGTCGTCCTCGCCGGCAAGGAGTACGGCTCAGGCTCAAGCCGGGACTGGGCGGCGAAGGGCACCGCGCTCCTCGGGGTCAAGGCCGTGATCGCCGAGTCCTACGAGCGCATCCATCGCTCCAACCTCATCGGGATGGGCGTGCTCCCGCTGCAATTCCCCGACGGCATGAGCGCGGATTCCCTGGGACTGCAAGGTGATGAGGTCTTCAGCATCCGGGGAATCACGGAGTTCAACGAAGGACACATCCCGAGTGTGGTCGCTGTTAACGCCGTGGCGGCCGACGGACGCACGGTGGAGTTCCATGCCCGAGTCCGAGTCGACACCCCAGGGGAGGCCGACTACTTCCGGCATGGCGGCATCCTGCAGTACGTCCTACGGTCCCTCGTCTAGCGATGCGTCCGCCGGGATGGCCGGCAGAGGTCGCCGACCCTGAGGACCCCGCGTTCCCGGACACCGCTGTGCGCTGGATGTGGGAGATCTCCAGCCTTGAGCGATCCCCGTCATCGGTCTGGGCCCGGCACCCGAGGGCGCTCGCTTTTCGCGTGGCGTGTGACCTGGATGCGCGGATCGAGGGTGCGCGTCGTGCCTACGCCCGTGCGCGGGTGGCCCTGGTCGACGTGGGGGTGGATCCTGAGGAGGCGCTGCGTGCCCTTGAGGCCGAGGCCGCGGGTCTCCAGAGGCTCCAGCGCGAGGTGGCTCTTGTGGGTCAGGCGCTAGAGGGCCACCGATGGCAGGCTCGCCTCTGACGTGTGGAGACGTCGTGCGGCGCCTAGACTGTGGGGGTTGAGGGCGCACCGGCGAGAGGCGAGGGATACATGGGTCTGCTCCAGGGCATTACCTCGCCCAATGACCTGCGCGACCTTCCTGACGACTGCCTGCCGGCGCTCGCCGAGGAGATTCGGACATTCCTCGTCCAGCAGGTGTCTGCCACCGGCGGCCACCTCGGCCCCAATCTCGGCGTCGTCGAGATCACGCTCGCCCTGCATCGTGTCTTCGACTCTCCGCACGACGTCATCCTCTGGGACACCGGCCACCAGGCCTATGTGCACAAGATCGTCACTGGGCGCTGGAGAGAGTTCGACCGGTTGCGCAAGGAGGGCGGCCTCTCCGGTTATCCGGCGCGAGCCGAATCCGAGCACGACGTCATCGAGAACTCCCATGCTTCCACCGCTTTGTCCTACGCCGATGGAATTGCCAAGGCCTTCGAGCTGCAGGGGGAACTCACCGGGAGTGATG
>JBIKKK010000176.1:0-4664 GCA_044360385.1 Candidatus Nanopelagicales bacterium | reverse complement strand
GAGCCACGTGAGGACCTCGAGCGGGAGCACTTGAGCCAAGGTGGCCCCCACGATGCCACCGAGGGCACCGCCTGCACCGAGGAGTGTCCCGGCACGCCAGTCCGTGGACCCGTGCGTGCCCTGACGCACCGCTCCCATGAGGGCGATGAGGCCCATGACCGCCAGCGAAGTGCCCGCAGCGAGTCGCTGGTCATAGCCGAAGACCGCCACGAGCAGGGGGACGAGGAGGATGCCTCCGCCGATCCCCAAGAGAGCGGAGAGGACCCCCATGGCAAGCCCACTGGCGACGTAGGCCAGAGCCAGACCGGGGGTCATCGCGAAGGCATCGGTGGCGGACTCCGGGACCGGAGCGGTCACGAGCCGCAGGGCAGCGACGAGGAGGAGGACGGCGAAGGCGATCTGCAGGACCCACGAGCGGATCCGCGCCACGATCGCGCTCCCGATCACCGCTCCGATGAGACCTCCGACGAGGATGGCTCCGGCAGCCGCCCAGGCGACCATGCCCGACCACGCATAGGCGACGAGGCCTGCTGTGGCCGCCATCGCCACCATGACCAAGGCGGTGGCCTGGGCTCGCTTCTGCTCCCACCCACGCACGAGCACGAGATAGGGCACGAGCACGAGTCCGCCACCGACACCGAAGAGTCCGGACACGACGCCGGCACCCGCACCCACGCCGACATCGCGCGCACCCGCCGCTGCCATGCCGACCTCCCAGGGCGCCGAACGCTCAGGGCGCCGCGAGAGCCTGCGCCGCCGCCGACGATAGCCTGCCCGCGTGGCGCATCCCGCAGTCGTCGATCACGTCGTCATCGGCGCAGCCTCGCTCGATGCAGGTGCGGCGTACATCGAAGACACACTGGGCATCACCCTCAGGCAGGGTGGGGCTCATCCGGACATGGGCACGCACAATCTGATTGCGGGAGTCGGCGACCCCTACCTCGAGGTCATTGCCGTCGACCCAGGCGCGACCGCACCCGATCGCGCCCGGTGGTTCGGCCTCGACTCGCCTCCCGCGACTCCGGGCGTCATCGCCTGGGTCGTGCGCGTGGCGACTCCCCCGACCCTCGAGGAGATCGGAGTGCCACTGCCGATACGACGCGGCGAACTCGCGTGGCAGATCACGGTCCGCGACGACGGTGAGGTGCCCTTCGACGGGGTGGGGCCCCTGCTCATCGCTTGGGACTCGGCACCACCCACCCCCGAGCCCAGCGCGGCGCGACTTGTCTCCCTCATCGCGATCCATCCGGAGCCAGAGGCGCTCCGGGATTTCCTGGAGGCCATCGACCTCGCTGCCCCCGTGAGCGTCCAGGCCGGGGATGCGCCGCGTCTACTCGCGGCCTTCGACTCTCCGCGTGGTCCGCAGATCCTCTCCACCGACCACCCGGGCATCGACGTGATCACCGAACGACAGGCCGCGATGGACCTCTTCCACAGCACCTGGCGGCACCTCGATCGGCAGGAGCGCACCGCCGCGCACGATGCCGCGATGATCGCGTGCGCCGAGGCGAGCCTGTGGCACTGGCGTCGCGTGGGCGCCCCGACCCAGTGGGCCATCGGCGAGTGGCAGTGCAGTCGCGTGCAGGCGGTCCTCGGGCAGGGGCAGGAAGCTCTCGCACATGCTCAGCGTTGCCAAGCCATCGCCGAAGCCGATCGCGTCGACGACTTCGTCCCGGCCTCGGCGCATGAGGCGCTGGCGCGCGCCTATGCCGTGCTCGGAGACATGGAGGCGGCGCGCGAGGAGCGCAACCTCTCCTATCGACTCGCCGTCGAGCTCGACGATGAGGAGCGCGACGTGATCGAGCATGACCTCGGCACGATCCCGATACCGCTCGACTAGTCACTTCGGCCCCTAGGCTGAGCACGTGAGCGCGACGTCGACACCGGAGCATTGGGATGCCGCCTACGCCGCGGGAGACACCACGCGCGGTTGGTATCAGCCGCACGCGACGATGTCGATGCGCCTGATCGAGGCGACGGGGCTGTCCCGCTCGGCGAGCATCGTCGACGTCGGCACGGGCGCATCTGTGTTCGTCGATGATCTGCTCGCCGCGGGCTACACCAACATCACCTGCCTGGACCACTCCCCCGTGGGATTGCGCGTGGCGCAGCAGCGACTCGGCCCCGCAGCCGACACCGTCGACTGGATCGTCGCGGACCTGCTCACCTGGGAGCCCGATCGCACCTACGACCTCTGGCATGACCGAGCCGTCCTGCACTTCCTGCTCGACGACGATGCTGTCTCGGCGTACCGCAGCACCCTGTTCGCTGGCACCCATGCGGGGTCATGGCTCGTGCTGGGGCTCTTCGGGCCGGAAGGTCCGCCGATGTGCGCAGGTCTTCCCGTGCGCCGCTACGACGACACCGCAGTCGATGCGCTCCTCGGCAACGACTTCACGCGTGTCGAGCGAGTCGTGAGTGACCACGTCCGGCCGGACGGGGACACCCAGCAGTACCTGTGGACCCTTGCCCGACGCAATGGCTGACGGCGCTAGCGCCAGAAGTCGCGCAGCATCGCGAAGTCGTCGTCAGCCTGAGCCAGTCCCTCCTGCACTGCACCGAGCGCCAGACGCGGGTCCATGACGTCCTCGGGCACCTCGGCGCGCGGGATGATGCGCAGGGCCTGGGTGCCGGAAGCGATCAGGTCATCAAACTCCTGGCGGATCGTCGCCGGGGTCATGGTGCCCCAGGTGAGATCCGGCTCGGATCCATCGACGAGGGAGACGACGAGGGCACGGCGTGCCCCGGCGACGAGATCGAGGTGGACGCCTGTGCCCGCGACACCTCCGTCCATGCACTTGCGATCCTGGATCGGCTGAGGGGCGAAGATGCCCGGGACGGCACTGCTCGCCGCGGCGGCCCGCGCGAGCGGCACGGCAGCCGAACGAGTAATGACGCAGCGCTCCCCGGTGTAGGTGTCCACGCAGGTGATGTGCAGTCGCGATGAAGGCCAGCGCCTCATGCGCAGGATCACACTGAAGTTGCGCACGGTGGTGTCGGCCGTCGGGGTGCGGGCAGCGAGCGCGGCGTAGCCGATGGTGCGCAGAGTCTCCGGCCCGCTGTCGCGCGCGTCGCGGAAGGTATCGAGTGCGCGCTGGCAGCTCGGCTCGAGCGGCCCGCTCGAGGCCAGCCGGGCGAGCAGGCCCGGTGCACGCGTCAGCAAGTCGACGGTGCGCGCAAAGCCGCCGAGTTTCTCCCCCGCCAGGATGCTCGCCACGATCGATCCCGCGGACGTGCCCACGAGTCGGTCGGCCGAGCCCAGCTCGAGTCCGAGTTCCTCCAGGCGACGCAGGTAGCCCGTCTGCCAAGCAACGAACCAGATCCCCCCGCCGCCGAGGACGAGACCGCGCTCGATTCCTCGGCCGTAGAGCGCATCCATGCTGCGGGGCAGCGACATGCCGGCCATGTGCGGAGCCTAGACGGGGGCCCCCTAGGGTGCGGCCATGAGCACAGTCATCGAGTACACGATGTTCGTCAAGCCCGAGGCCTTCGACGAGGTCATGGCCGCCTACATCGAGTTCGCCGACGCCTTCGGTGTCGAGAACCCGAGCGAGGACCTCATCCTCGTCACGGGCGATCGCGACGGCGGTGTCATCCGCGGCATCGGGATCTTCGAGAACGACGTCGAGGCCGAGGTCGCCGTGGACGACTCGATCTTCGTGCGCTTCCGCGAGCGCATCGCGCCGCATCTCACCGAGGAGCCCATCCGTGAGGCCCTCGACCTGGTGCACATCTTCGTCAAGGACTAGTCCTGGTCAGCGCGCCTTAGCCACCTTGGTCGACGGCGAAGCTGCTTCCTCGTCGCCGATCATGGCGACGATGCGTACACTCGAAGCTGACTTCGGCGGCTTGGCGCGCGAGACGGATGTCGCGGCGCTATCTCTGGCGACTGCGCCTCCCACCGAATGAGGTCACGCGAGGTCGGGTACTTCAGCTGCGTGCCGCTGCAGGCCTGGGGGCCATGCCACTACACGAACGTGGGCGCAGTCTGGGCAAGCCACGGCGCGAACCAAGCGCCTTCGCCTAGCCTGAGCCCGTGACGACCGGCCGTGTGGTGCTCATCGCGTTCCTCGCGCTGCTCCTCGCGGGCGGTGTCTTCCTCGCGGCGAACATCGCTTCGACGGTTGCCAACGGCAATGCACGACAGGCTGCGCTTGACCCCTTCTACGCCCCTCCCGACCCGCTGCCCCCAACACCTGGCACGCTGGTGCGCACCGCACCGCTGGACTTCGCCGATCCGGTCGAGACGACGGCAGTCGAAGGCGGCACGGCGTACCGAATGCTCTACGTCTCGGCCCGCCCCGATGGCACACCGGCAGCATCCGGGGCGATGGTCTTCATCCCCGACTCCCCCGCACCACCGGAGGGTCGCCCGGTGCTCGCGTGGGCGCATGGCACTGTCGGGATGGGCGATGCGTGCGCCCCCTCGCGCTCGACCACGGGGATCAACGACATGGTCGGCTGGCTCGAGCAGGCCATGTCCCTCGGCTGGGTCGTCGTCGCGACGGACTACGTCGGGCTGGGCACGCCCGGCCCAGAGCTCTACCTCGTGGCACAGGCCGAGGTAAACGACATCGTGCATTCCGTGCAGGCCGTGCGCTCGTGGGAGACCGCGGCGGCGGGTGATCGCTACGCCGTCTACGGGCACTCGCAGGGCGGCCACT
>JBIKKK010000175.1:0-4708 GCA_044360385.1 Candidatus Nanopelagicales bacterium | reverse complement strand
CGGGTGGAACGACGTCGAGGACGGGCGCAACGTCAAGGGCTACTTCGCCATGATCCTCGTCCTCGAGACGCTCATGATCGGGGTCTTCTCCGCGACCGACGTCTTCCTCTTCTACGTCCTCTTCGAGGTCATGCTCATCCCGATCTATTTCCTCATCGGGCGCTACGGCGGACCCAACAGGGCCTACGCCGCGACGAAGTTCCTCATCTACAGCCTGGTCGGCGGCCTACTCATGCTCGCCGCCCTCATCGGCCTCTACGTCGTCTCGGCGCAGCAGCTCGGTCAGGGCACCTTCGACTTCGCGGCACTGGTCGGGCTCGACATCGACCCCACCACCCAGAAGATCCTCTTCCTCGGATTCTTCATCGCCTTCGCGATCAAGGCGCCGCTGTGGCCCTTCCACACGTGGCTTCCGGACGCCGCCAAGGAGTCCACTCCAGCGACCGCGGTGTTGCTCATCGGCGTACTCGACAAGGTCGGCACCTTCGGCATGATCCGCTACCTCCTGCCGATCTTCCCGTCCGCGTCGGAGTTCTACGCGCCGATCATCATCGCGATGGCCGTCATCGGCATCATCTATGGCGCGCTCGTCGCGCTGGGCCAGACCGACATGAAGCGTCTCTTCGCCTACAGCTCCATGTCGCACTTCGGCTTCATCGCGCTGGGCATCTTCGTCTTCACGACCTGGTCGATGACCGGCTCGACCCTCTACATGCTGGGCCACGGCCTTGCGACCGCCGCACTCTTCCTCACTGCCGGCTTCCTCATGCAGCGTGCGGGTGGCTCGAGTGCCATTGCGACGTACGGCGGAGTCAACAAGGTCGCCCCGGTCCTCGCGGGCTTTTTCCTCTTCGCGGTGATGTCGGCGATCGCGCTTCCTGGCCTGGCAAGCTTCGTGGGCGAGTTCCTCGTGCTCCTCGGCACCTTCTCGCGCTACGTCGTGGTGGCGGTCATCGCCTCGCTCGGCATCGTGCTCGCGGCGGCCTACGGCCTGAGGCTCTACCAAAAGGTCGCGACCGGGCCCGAGTCCCCGCATGTGGAGGGGATGAAGGACCTGGACGGTCGCGAGGTGACGTCGCTGGTGCCCGTCGTTCTCCTCACCATCGTCCTCGGTGTCTTCCCCGCACCCGTGCTCGACGTGGTCAACCCCGCGGTCGACCGGGTCATGGACAGCATCGGGATGACCGATCCGGAGCCTGCACTGGGCCCGGCGGGAGGTGAGCAGTGAATCCCGACGTGATGGTCGCGCCCGAGATCGACTACCTCGCGATCCTGCCCATGCTCATCGTCGCGGCCGCGGCGGTCCTCGGCGTCATCGTCGAGACCTTCGTGGGCCGCCGAGCCCGCCGCCCGGTCCAACTCGTGCTCGTCTTCGGCTCTCTCGCGGCTGCATTCGCAGCGCTGGTCTGGCAGTCGGGCACGCGTTCACTTGAGGTGGAGGGAGCACTCTCCATCGACGGTCCCGGCGTAGTCCTCATGGGTCTCATCCTCGTGGTGGCAATCGTGGGGGCGATGCTCCTCGCCGAGCGCCAGCTCGATCCCGCGGGTGACGCCTTCGCCCCGCGCGCCTCGGCTCTGCCCGGCTCGGTCGATGAGCGCGAACTCACCCGTCGCGGCTATCTCCAGACCGAGGTGTGGCCGCTCTTCCTCTTCGCCGTCCTGGGGATGCTGCTCTTCGTCACCTCGACGAATCTCCTCATGATGTTCGTGGCCCTCGAGGTCATGTCGCTACCCCTCTACCTCCTCGCGGGCATGGCGCGCCGCCGGCGCCTGCTCTCGCAGGAGGCCGCGCTGAAGTACTTCATCCTCGGCGCCTTCTCCTCGGCGTTCTTCCTCTTCGGAGCGGCCCTGGTCTACGGCTTCGCCGGCAGCGTCGACTTCGCCGCTATTTCGGATGCCCTGGCCGCGAAGCCGGGCGAGACGGCCCTCATTGTCATCGGCCTCGCCATGCTGGTCGTGGGCCTGCTCTTCAAGGTCGGCGCGGTGCCCTTCCACCAGTGGGTACCCGACGTCTACCAGGGCTCGCCCGCTCCCGTGACCGCCTTCATGGCGGCCGCGGTCAAGGTCGCCGCCTTCGGCGCGATGCTTCGCCTGCTCTACGTCGCCTTCGGCGGCCTGCGCTGGGACTGGGAGCCCCTGCTGTGGGTCATCGCGGGCCTCACCATGATCGTCGGCTCCCTCGTGGCGATCGCCCAGACCGACATCAAGCGCATGATCGCCTACTCCTCGATTGCTCAGGCGGGCTTCATCCTCATCGGTGTCTCGACGGCGACGGCCGAGGGACTGTGGGCCTCGATGTTCTACCTCGTGGCCTACTCCTTCACCACGCTCGGCATCTTCGCCGTCATCAGCATGGTGCGCGATAGTGGCGGAGAGGCCACGCGGATCGAGCAGTGGTCGGGGCTCGGGCGCACCAATCCCGTCCTGGCGACGGCCTTCGCGATCTTCATGCTCGCCTTGGCCGGCATCCCTCTCACGAGTGGCTTCATCGCCAAGTTCGTCGTCTTCGAGGCTGCCCTCGCGGTCGATGCGGTGGCCCTTGTCATCGTGGGTGTTATCGCCAGCGTGATCGCGGCCTTCTTCTACGTCCGCATCATCGTGGTGATGTTCTTCCGCGACCCGCTCGACAACGCTCCCCGCGTGGCCGTGCCTTCGGGCTTCACCACTCTCGCGCTTTCGATTGCCGTGGCCGTCACTGTGATCCTCGGCATACTCCCTCAGCCCGTCTTCGATCTCATCGAGCGGGCTGGCGTATTCCTGCGATAGTGGATCCACCATGAGCCCGCATCCCTCTGGGTCGCTGATGGGCCTCGGCGTGATCGATCCCGCCCTCGAGGCCCGGCTTGGCGACGGCATGGAGCGGGTGGAGGAGTACCTGCGTGCATCGGTGCGCAGCGACTACCCCTTCGTCACCGAGGCCTCTCGGCACCTGGTGGATGCGGGCGGCAAGCGATTCCGCCCTCTGCTGGTGCTGCTCGCCGCGGAGTTCGGTGACCCGGACTTACCGGGCGTCGTCCCGGCCGCGGTCGTCGTGGAGCTCACCCACCTCGCGACGCTCTATCACGACGACGTCATGGACGAGGCCGATCTGCGGCGAGGTGCCGCGTCGGCCAATGCGCGCTGGGACAACACCGTGGCCATCCTCACCGGGGACTTCCTCTTCGCCAAGGCCTCCGACATCCTTGCCGACCTCGGCCCGGAGGCCGTGCGTATCCAGGCGCGCACCTTCGAGCGCCTGTGCACCGGCCAGATCCGAGAGACGATCGGGCCGGAGGACGAGGATGCCGTCGCGCATCACCTGAGAGTGCTCTCCGACAAGACCGGCTCCCTCATTGCCACGTCGGGTCGCTTCGGGGCCATGATGTCCGGCGCGTCCCCCGAGGTGGTCGAGACCATGACGGTCTTCGGTGAGCAGATCGGCGTGGCCTTCCAGCTCGCCGACGACATCGTCGACATCGCCAGCGACTCCGATGCCTCGGGCAAGGTGCCCGGCACCGATCTCCGCGAGGGGGTCCCCACCCTCACGAGCCTCATCGCCTTGGCCTCGGACGACGATCCGCGGCTGCGCGAGCTGCTCACGCGAGCCCTTGACGATGACGATGATCATGCGGAGGCACTCAAGCGCCTGCGCGAGCACCCGGCGCTGGACGCCGCCCGCAGCGAGGCGCGAGCCTGGGCGGATCGCGCACGCGAGACTCTCGTCGCACTCCCCGAGGGCGGGGCGCGAGATGCCCTCACCGCGCTGTGCGACTACGTCGTCACCCGCACAGGCTGACGGATCTCTCCGACTCCCTCCGCTTTCGTCGGCTCGTGACACTTTCGCCGGCGACCCACTCTTTCTCGCCCGTTATTGCCAGTTGGACGAGGCTGTGGCGCCTCTAGCGTCGTCTAACTGGCGACAACGGTGACGCTAGGGAGGGAAGCAGACGTCACCCGCACGAGCTAGAAGCCGAGCAGGCGCGCGGCGAGGTCGTCCATGACCTCGGTGGCGCCTCCGCCGATGCCCAGCACGCGAGCATCGCGGTAGTGGCGCTCGACCTCGCTCTCGCGCATGTAGCCCATCCCGCCGTGGAGTTGGACAGCCCGGTCCACGACATAGTCGCAGGCCTCAACGGCAGTCTTCTTCGCCTGCACGGCCGCCAGGAGCACATCCTCGCCCGCGGCGTAGCGGCATGCGACATCGCGCGTGTAGACCCGGGCCACGTCGATCTGGCGGGCCATCTCCACGAGGGTGTGGCGCACGACCTGGCGTGAGACGAGCGGGCGGCCGAAGGTCTCGCGCTGCCGGGCCCAGGCGACGGTGAGGTCGAACGCGCGCTGGGCGGTGGAGTACGACGTGACCGCGATGCTGATGCGCTCTGAGACGAAGTGCCGCGCGAGTGAGGCGAAGCCCATGCCCTCGCCGAGGACGTCGGAATCGGGCACGGGCACACGGTCGAAGGAGAGCTCGGCGGTGTCACTGCACCACCAGCCCATCTTCTCCAGGGCGCGCGGGGCGGCGTACCCCTGCGCGCGCGGGTCAAGGAGAACGAGCGAGATTCCGGCCGCCGCCTCCTCAGGGGTGCCCGTGCGCACAGCCGCCACCACGACGTCGGCGCGCACGCCCGACGTGATGTAGACCTTCGCCCCCGAGACCTCCCATCTCGCGTCGACTCGGGTCGCCCGGGTGCGCAGGTGTGCGACATCCGAGCCTCCGTCGGGCTCGGTG
>JBIKKK010000174.1:0-4730 GCA_044360385.1 Candidatus Nanopelagicales bacterium | reverse complement strand
CACATACACGTCGCCGGTGACCGGGTTCCGGCCCATGAGCCCGAGGTCGTTCTGCAGGTCGAGCACCTTGATCGGCGTGACGAGCGCGACGGCGTTGGGGTTCCAGACGTAGACCTTGCGGCAGTTCGAACTGGAGTTGTAGATGCGTCCGTCTGCGTCGACGGCGATGCCGTTGAAGTGCTGGCAACTATCCGAGGGCGTCAGTGTCCGAATGGGCGTATTCGAGCCGGTCGGCCCCGGGGTGAAGAACTTCAGCGTGTGGGAGCTGCCCACGATGAGGCTGCCGTCTTCCGCAATGGCGACCGATCCGGCCTGGCCACCCACGTCGATGGTGCGGACGGGTGAGTCACCGAGCTCGACATCGGGCGCGAAGACCTTCACCCGGTTGGTGCCGATCTCCGAGAAGTAGATGTAGCCGTCGGCATCGGTGATGATGTCCCAGCCGCGGTCGATGGTGGGATTCTCGGCGACTAGTTGCGGCCGGTCGGTCGGGCCGGCACCGGCGGGCAACTTCCACAGCCGGTAGTTGTGATCGGCCATCCACACGTTGTCGTTGGCGTCGACGGTGATGCCCGAGCCCCACAGGGAGGAGCCGTCATCGCCGCGCTGCCACACGGCCAGGGGTGCATCGCTCCCGGTCGCACCGGGGGCGAACTTCATGATCGCGTCGGCGCCGCTGGCCCAGCCGGTGACGACATACATGTAGCCCTGGCTGTCGAAGGCGACGTCGCGTGGCTGGCCGCCTGGTGCGCCGGGGACGGTGATCGTGAGCTCGGCGTCAGGCAACACCTCGGTAGCACTGGCGACCGGACCCGCAACGGCTGACGTGCGTCCGATCGGGCGGCCACCCGTCGAAGCACTAGCTGTGACGCGGATGTACTCGCCGGCCAAGCTATTGCCGAGAAGCAGGGTGCTGCGGGTGCCGCCCGGGATGGCGGTCCATCCGTCGGTGCCGTCGGCGGAGCGCTGCCACAAGTAGGTCACGGTGGGCGTTGGCGAGCCCGTGAGCCCGCCGGGCACCGCGGTGAGACGCTGGCCCTCTGCTACGGAGCCGGAAATGGTGACCTCTGTCATGGCGGGCTCCGTCGGCACCGCCGGGGTCGCGGTGATACCGGCGGATGGCGGGCTGGTGACCTCGCCAGCGCCCGAACCGGCGAGGGCGACCACGGTGACCGTGTAGGTCTCGCCATTGGTCAGACCGGTGATGAGGCAACCGGTCGTGCCATCACAGGTCGCCGAGCCACCACTGGACGTCGCGGTGGCGGTGCCACCCGTGTAGTCGGGGTCATTGGGCGGGGTCCAGCTCACCAAGAGGCTGCCGTCACCCGCAACCGCGCTGACTGCCGTGGGGGCCGCGAGTGCGATGGAGGTCACAGCAGACGTCGCGGAACTCGCAGTGGTGCCGGGCGTGCTGACTCCGTTCGTTCCCGTGACCTCGGCGCGAAGCACCTTGCCGACCATGGCGCGGCGGACGACGTACTTGGGCCTTGTTGCGCCGGGGACGTCAGTCCACGGACCGGCCGACGTGTCGGCGTACTGCCACTGGTAAGCGAGAGCCGCGGTCGGGACTGCGCTCACGCTGTTCGCGGTCGCGGTGAGCACCTGGTCGACCGCGGCCGTCCCGGACACCGACACCGACCCGATCGATACCGTCTCGGACGCGCGCGTGATCTGGATGCGCCAGTAGGTCCAGTCTCCATACTCGCAGGTGCCCGTGATGGTGCACATGCTGAGCGGGCCGCCGCCGCGCGGCGAACCGACGTCGAGGTTGACGGTGCGACTCCATTCACCGGACTCGCACTCACCGTCGCAATTGGCCAAAAAGTGGAACCACGAACTACCGGTGTAGCCGCTCGGCGGGGTGTCGTAGAACATGCGCATCTTCACGCCCGTGACCGAGTTCTCCACATTGAGGTCGTACTGCGTGCCCGATGAGGAGCCGGGGTACTGGGCGAAGGTCGGATCGAAGTCCGCTCCGGTCTTGGAGAAGAGGATGTCACCGGTCGTGGCGTCCGCCACCTCCAAGCCCGTGATCGGCATTGGCCGTACGACCCGATAGGTGTAGACCTTGACCCCGTCCGTGCCCGTGTGGGTGATCGTGACGGTCGTAACCCCGACGTTGACCGGGACGGTGAAAGGACTCCCCGAAGTCACCGCGCTCCCGGGGCTTCCGTCGACGGAGTAGGTCGCCGACCCGGCGGCGAACGTGGGGGTGAAGAGGAGTTCATCCGTGGCAGCGGGCACCAGGCCACGGAAGGTGTACGCCGCGTTCTGCACCTCGGTGAACGACACCACGCCAGGCGCGGTCATGCTGCTCAACCCGTTCGCGGAATACGCCGACGCCCGGTTGATCGACACGGGCCAGTACGTGAACGAGTGGTAGTCATACCCGGAGCCGGAGTTAACCTGGATGGCCGGACCGCCACCGCTCCAGCCGCCGATGGGGACAGCCCACTCCCGGCTCAACTCACCGGAAGCACAGTCGTAGCCGTCGCAGTCGCTCGCATTGTGGAACCACGCCCAGAACTCGTTGAGAGGGATACCGGCCGGATCCTCGTAGAACATCTTCCACTTGATCTTGGTCACTTCGTGGGGAAGGTTCACAGATGCCGCGTCAGTCGACAGCGGATCGAAGTTGCCGTCGTCGACGTGGCGGCGCAGGAGAAGCTCATCGGTCGCGGCGTCGCGCAGTTCAAAGCCCTCGATGAGCCACGGCCTCTTGATCTGCACGTTGTAGGTCGTATCAGCGTTGCCATCGTTGAACGTGATGGCGATGTCAGTGAGACCCGTGGCGATCGGCACCCGAACGGCGACGTTGGACGTGAGCGGTGTGGCCGTGCCCCCATTGACGGTGAAGGACGCCGTGCCGCCGGTGAACGTCACGGTGAGCGGGAGTGACGACTTGCGCGCATTGGCGAACTTCTTGTACGTCGCGCTGGAGTCCGGGTTGCTGACGTCAAGATTGCTCGTGTCGCTACCGGGCATACCCTCGGCGAGTTCGAGCACCTGGATACGCGTAACGCCACCGGTCGCCTGGGCGGCCGGTGCGATGGCTACCGCAGCGACCAGCGTGCTGGCCACCGTGGCCAGCGCCGCAACCCCTCCAATGAATCGCCGACCTGTCGCTCCCGTGATGCGCATGTTCATCGCTGGGTGTGCCCCTTCGCCCGCTTAATGTCCTGACGGGCGAAAACTCTAACAAGACGGGGTGGGTCGATGACAACCGTGAGCAGAAGAGTCTTCCTCTGTCCCGGATGGTGCCGGACCCCTGCCCGCACCGCCCCGAGCAGCCCCCCGCACCACCCCCCGGATTGGCGCCTCATAACCCTCGCCGAATCTGTACAAGAAGAAAGCTCCTCAGCCCCCAATGAGGTGTCGAGGTACTCCGGGCAACGCACAACGGCTCGCCCCTAGACCGACACCACCATGTCGGCCGGCCGGCGAAAGGCGAATCCGCTCGGCGCAGTCACCGAAACCAGGTCAATCGACGTCCACGCGTCGAGCATCTCCTCCAGCGCGATGACCGTCTGCATGCGCGCAAGGTGCACACCGAGGCAGTGGTGGGCACCGGACGAGAAGGACAGGCCGTGCCGGGCATTGGCACGGTGGATGTCGAAGCGCAGAGGATCCTCGAAGACGCTCGGATCGCGATTGGCCGCGATGACGCTCACGCCGACGAACTCGCGCTCGCCGATCTCCACGCCCGCGAGCGTCACCGGCTCCTGCGTCCAGCGCTCCATGAAGGCCACCGGCGGCATCCAGCGGATCGCCTCATCGACCGCACCGGCGAGCACCGAGCGATCCGCCCTCACCTCGGCCATCGCCTCCGGGTGGTGGAGCAGCAGCATGAGCGTCGTGAGCACCGAGGCCTGGATCGTCTCGATCGCGCCGAACATCACCACGCGCAGCTGCGCCGCGACCTGCTCGGGTGTGAGGTTAGACTCCTCCACGACCTTGGACCGCGCGAGTCCCTCGATCAGCAGTGCGGTTAGTTCACTTCGGGCAGCGTCGGCGCGGGCGAGCGGCTCCGGATCACCCGTGTATTCCATCGCTCCGGCGAACGCCGCGTAGAAGCCGTCGATCCTGGGTACGTCGTCGAGCGGGAGGCCGATCACCTGAGCAGCGACGCCGACCGCGAAGGGGGCGGCAAATGCTTCGGTGAGCTCGGTCTCCCCGTCAACTCGGCCGATGAGCTCGCGTGCGAACTCACGGATCGGCGTACCAAACTCGCGCTCAACCTCCCGTGCGCGGAAGGGCACCTCGAAGGGCCGGCGATAGCGCTCATGCTCCTCGCCGTCGACGGTGAGCATCATGCGGCCCAGGGAGGCGCGGACCATGTTCTGCTCCGCCTCGACCGTCGCGCCCGACTTCGGCATCAGGATCTGGCGCGCGGGCTCGCGCGCCGTGATGAGCCAGCCGCCGAGCGCGGGCAGCCACGTCACCGGCTCGCGCTCGCGCAACTCATCGAGCACGTGCTCGCGGCCCGCCTCCTCCAGGTCGGCCAGAGTGACGGCATATGCGGCCCTTTCACGGCGTATCGGCTGCACGAGCCGCCACTCAGCGAATTAGCTCACGAGGTCGGCGATGGCATCGACGTTCTCGCGCTTGCGCCGCAGCGCGCCCACGATGACGCCGATGACAAAGACGCCGAAGGGCATGAGCACGAGGAACCAGCCCAGCGGATTGAGCGCCCAGGCCTCCACCGTCGGGTCCGATCCCTCGGCGTCTTT
>JBIKKK010000033.1:0-16273 GCA_044360385.1 Candidatus Nanopelagicales bacterium | reverse complement strand
ATTCCCTCACGAACCGCGGACGAACTCCCTGAAGAGCCGCGGCCACTCCTGCACGCTGTGCGCTCACTCACGGTCTTCTGGCACTCGGTGTCGCTACGCCGCTCGACCATCATCAGCACGCTCGCCTTCGTCGGGATCGCGGGACTGGTCATTGGCGCCCCTCTCATGGGGGAGGATCTTGCCGGCGACGCCGGGATCGGCGCTCTCCTCCTCGCGGTGGTCGCGGCAGGCGCCTTACTCGGATCCATCACCTTCGCGAGGAGACCCATCCGCCAGGGTCCCGGCACGATGGTCGTCGTCACGACCCTCGGGCTCGGGCTGGCTTTCGCGGCGCTCGCTGCGGTGCCGTCAATGCCGATCGCCTTCGCGGTCGGTGTCTTGCTCGGCTTCCTCGAGGCACCGCAGCTCTCGGCGGTGCTGCAGGTGCGCGATCGCGAATCGCCAACCCATCTGCGCTCACTTATCTTCGTCGCGGCGACTTCACTCAAGACGGGTGCCTTCGCCCTGGGATCCGTGCTTGCTGCCGCGCTCGTGGAGTGGGGCTGGCGGTCACTCCTCTTGGGCAGCGCCGTGATCGAGATCCTCGCCGTGATGATCGGCCTTCTCGTCGCGGGCCGGCGAAGCCGCCCCTATCGTGGAGCCTTACCGCCTACCACCGTCGAGGGATGACATGACCGAGATCGACCGAGTCCGCCTGCAGTCCGCACTCGAAGAGGAGCGGTCGACGTACGCCGCTCGCTCCCCCCGCTCCCGCGAGCTCTATGGGCAGGCTGACCACCTCTTCGGCCGCGTGCCCATGACGTGGATGAACAAGTGGGCGGGTGGCTACCCGCTTTACCTCGCCACCGCGCACGGTAATCGCATCACCGATGTCGACGGCAATGAGTACGTGGACTTCGCGCTCGGCGACACCGGCGCCATGGCGGGGCACTCGCCTGCGGCAACGGTTAAGGCCGTGCAGCAGCGCATCGGTGTCGAGGGGGGCATCACGACGATGATGCCGAGCGCCGACGCGGAGTGGGTCGCCGCGGACCTCACGCGACGCTTCGGGCTGCCGCTGTGGTCTTTTGCGCTCACCGCCACCGATGCCAATCGCTGGGCGCTGCGCCTAGCGCGCATGGTGACCGGCCGACCCAAGGTCGCTGCCTTCTCCTACTGCTATCACGGGTCGGTCGATGAGACCTTCGTGCAGATGGGACCGGGCGGATCGACCGAGTTGCGCCACGGCAATGTCGGGGCACCCTCTCCCATCGAGCAGACGACGCGCGCGGTGGAGTTCAACGACCTGGACTCGGTGGAGCGTGCGCTCGCCCATGGCGATGTCGCGGTGCTCATCACCGAGCCGGCGCTCACCAACATCGGCATCGTCCTGCCGGAGCCCGGGTTCCTCGAGGGGATCACTGAGCTCTGCCGCAAGCACGGCACCCTGCTGCTCATCGACGAGACGCACACGATCTCGGCGGGCCCGGGCGGATGCACGAGAGTCTGGGACCTCGACCCCGATATCTTTGTCATCGGCAAGAGCATCGGTGGCGGTATCCCCTCGGGTGCCTATGGCATCACGGAGCGCGTCGCCGAGATGGTCCAGGAGCATCCGGATGCCGATCTCATCGACGTCGGCGGGGTCGGCGGCACGCTCGCCGGCAATGTCATGTCGACCGCGGCCATGCGCGCAACCCTCGGCGAGGTCCTCACCGATGAGGCTTTCGAGCACATGATTGCGCTGGCCACGCGCTTCACCGAGGGAGTCGTCGCGGCGCTGCATGAGTACGACGTCCCCTGGTCCATCTCCCAGCTGGGTGCGCGAGCGGAGTACCGCTTCGCGCGACCTGCGCCTCGCACGGGCACTGAGTCGGCGCACGCGGAGGACGATCACCTCGATGAGTACCTGCATCTCTTCATGGCGAACCGTGGTGTGCTCATGACGCCGTTCCACAACATGGCGCTCATGTGCCCCACTACCGCGGCGACGGACGTCGATCTCCACACCACGCTCTTCGCCGAGGCCGTGCGTCGCCTGGTCGCCTGATGCTGCCTGCCAGCCTCGACCTGACCGGACGCGCCGCCCTCGTCACGGGGGCGGGGAGCGAGACCGGCATTGGCTTCGCGGCCGCCCGAGCACTGGCGGAGTTGGGTGCATCCGTGACCGTCGCGGCGACCACGGACCGCATTCACCAGCGGGTGGGTGAACTCACCTCCTTGGGATACGCCGCACACGGCTCTGTCGCCGACCTCACCGATGCCGACGCAGCGGCGTCGCTCGTGCGCGAGGCGCATGGCCACTGGGGGCGGCTCGACATCATCGTCAACAACGCCGGCATGACGAGCGTGGCTCTTCCCGGATCGGCCGAGGGCGGAGATGCGCTCTCGCTTGACGCGGATGCTTGGCGTGCGTCGATGGCGCGCAACCTCGACTCGGCGTACTACGTGAGTCGCGCCGGTCTGCCCGCAATGCGAGAAGCCGGCTGGGGGCGCATCGTTATGGTCGCCAGCATCACCGGCCCTGTCATGGCGATGCGCGCGGAGTCGGCGTACGCCGCGGCAAAGGCCGGCATGGTCGGACTGGCTCGCTCGCTCGCCGTTGACTTCGCCGCCAACGGCATCACGGTCAACGCTGTGGCGCCGGGCTGGATCGCGACCGGCTCGCAGACCGATCACGAGCGGGCGCAGGGCCTGCGCACGCCGATGCGGCGCAGTGCGACCGCCGAAGAGGTGGCCTCGGCCATCGCGTGGCTGTGCACCCCGGGTGCGGCGTACACGACGGGTCAGTGCCTCGTGGTCGACGGCGGCAACTCCATCGCCGAGGAGCGGGTCTAATGAGGGAATCGCCCACCGGCGCGCCTGGGACGGTGTTGTGGGCTACCGTCGCGCCGTGAAGCGACTCCCCCTCCTGCTCGTCCCTGTCCTGGCTGCGACCCTGGCCGTCACGCTCCCGGCCGCACACGCCGCGCCGGCCCCGGTCGAGCCGGCCGCCAAGCCGAAGCCGGCCATCTCCGACGTGTTTCCCTACTGCTCGTGGTGGCTCGAGACGACGCCGCAGACGATGAACGTCGCCTTCCCGGACACGAGCGCGACGTACTGGACGACGCCCTACCTGGCGCTGCCCGGCATGTCGATCGAGGTCGCGGGGACCTTCCCGGAGACTCGATTCCTGGCCTTCACGGCGTACAACAACGCCGGCGGGGTCTACGAGAGCGCCACAGGTGCGCCGTCGCAGATCACCGACTTCGACATCGTGCCTGCCAGCGGCACCCCGGAGCCCAATCCGTGGGCGGAGACCTCGGCAGCGGGTACGCCTCCGGGAGGGACCTTCACGGTGACGCTGCGCGCGGGCGTCGACCCCGGAGACGTGAATGCTCTGCCGATCCTGCCCCCGGATCCCCAGCCGGAGGGCAAGGCGCCGGCCAATCTCGGATTCCTCGTCATGCGGGTTTACTTGCCCGAGGGAGGTGCGCAGGATGTGGCCCTGCCGAAGTTGACCGTCGTCGATGCCAAGGGCAAGCGGACCGCCCTGCCCACCTGCAAGGGCAAGGGTATCGCCGCCATCGGCAAGATCGGCAAGGCGAAGAAGTTCCTCAACATCATGAAGCAAATCAAGGCAGGCACCTGGCCGTCACCGCAACCGCCTCCCTGCGCGATAGACCCGGGTGGCTGCCCGCCGGAGAACAGCTTCTTCCGCGCCTCGGCCACTACGACGAATGGCTTCTTCCCCAACAACGCCAACGCCTATGCATCAATGCTGTTCACGCCGACGCCAGGGGAGGTCGTCGTGATCAAGATGCTGGCGCCGACGTCGCCATGGAATGTCCAGGGGGGCACCACGCCCGTGCCGTGGCCCAATGACGACTACCAACTGCGCTACTGGTCGGTGTGCAACAACGTCTACGCCCCGCCCTATCCGGCGGTAGCCAACCCGAGTCCCAAGAAGGGCACGACCTACGGCTGCGTCGCCGACAACGCCGCGGTGCGCGATGACGAGGGCTACGTCACCATCGCGATCTCCCCTCCCAAGAGCCGGCCGAGTAACGCGACCACCGCCAAGGGCATCAACTGGCTGCCCACGTCGGTGAGCAAGCCCAAGGTCATGGAGATGGTGGCGCTGCGCAACATGCTCGCAAGTGACGGCTTCGCCAACGCCATCCAGAACGTGCCCTCCGGCAGCGACGCCGCAGCGACCGCCGCGGTCATGGACGACTTCTACCCCGAGGTCGCTGTGTGCACGACCGCGGAATTCGAGCGGGGTGGAGTTGCGGGCTGCCTCAGCGCCAATCAGTAGGCCATGGATCGAAAGGCGCAGGCATGAGTGTCGTCCTGGTGACCGGCGCGGCCGGTGGACTCGGGTCAGTGCTCTGCGAGCGCTTCGAGGCGGGTGGCTGGGACGTCATCGCAACGGACCGACCCGATGCGCGGGCATCGACCGGTGCGTGGATCCCCGCTGACTTGCTCGACGTCGAGCAGATCCGCGAGATGGTCGCACAGGCTGCTACCGTGCATGGTCGCCTCGATTGCGTGGTCAACACCGCGGGCCTATGGACCGAAGGCGCGAGCGCTGAGACGACGGAAGAGGAGTGGGATCGCGTCGTTGGCGTGAATCTCAAGGCGGCGTACTTCGTCAGCTCCGCAGCGATTCCGCATCTCGAGTCGACCGGGGGCAGCATCGTGATGATCTCCAGTGACGCTGGGATCCAGGGCAACGCGGGTGCCGCGGTCTACAGTGCGAGCAAGGGTGGCGTGAGCAACCTGACGCGTGCACTGGCGCTCGAACTCGCGCCGCACGGTGTACGCGTCAATGCGGTGTGCCCCGCAGACATCGAGACACCGATGCTCGAGGGCCAGGCACGGGACTTCGGCGGCGGCGATCCGGAGGCGTACTACGCGAAGCTCAGGTCGGCGTACCCGCAGGCGGACGGGGCACGCTTCCTCGCACCCGGTGAAGTGGCCGAGGTGGTGTGGTTCCTGGCCCAGCCAGCTGCAGCAGGCGTGACGGGCGCCAACTGGTCGATTGACTTCGGCCTCTCGGCCGGCATCTGATCCCTGGCGAGCGAGTTACTTCCCGTCGCGGCGGAAGACTAACTTTATGGGGGCACTGGCTGTCGGATCATCCGGATTCTCGCCAAACGACCCGGAGAGCACCATCTTCTGAGGTGCGCCATAGCGCGTGCCCTTCAACGTGATCTTCCAGGTACGGAGGAAGGTCGCGGACTCATCGGTGTCGAAGGCGATGACGTGGGATCCGGTGCCGGGAACGGTAGCGGTGACGAAGTCGCCCTTGCCGGGCAGTAGGAACTCCAGCCACTTGATCGTGGACTTGTAGCGGTAGTCGGCCTTCAAGTGCAAGGTCGTGCCTGCAAGGCACTTGTCCTTCTCCTGAGGCGTGCCATCGCACTTCTGCTTCCTTGTGGCGTCCTTGACCGCGATGAGCGTCCAGGTGCCGTAGTGGCCACCGTCGGCCTGCACGGCCGGAGCAGCGAACAGTGTGGACGTGGCAACGACGGTAGTGGCGGCTGCGGCGCCGATGAGGCGTGTGCGGGTCGATCTCATAACTGTGCTCCTAGGTTTCACTGCATCATTGCCGGTGAGTGGGCTAATTGGCGTCGCGCTGGAAGACCAGCCCGACCTCGCCAAATTCTCCGGTCTCCAGGGTCAGGATCATCTTGGTGGGCGAGCCGGAGCGCTTGCCCTTCAGCACCATCTGCCATGTGCTGCCAAGCGGTGCGATTCCAATGACATCGCTCTCGAGGACAAGGATCTGGTCGCCTCTGCTTGAGAAGATGGGGGTGACGAAGGATCCCTTCCTGTCCCCCGTGGCGCCCAGGAACAAGATCTGGGCAACGAACGCAGACGCCTTGTATCGGTAGTTGGACTTCAAGGCGAGTGTTTGACCGCCGGGGCAGATGTTCATGTCGTCGACCGAGCCCGGGCACTTCTGCTTCTGCCCAGCGACCTTGATGGCGGTGAGAGTCCAGGTGCCGTAATGAGCGCCATCCGCCTGCGCGGCAGGGGCGGCCACGATGGCGGCGCCGGCAAGCAAGGCAGTGGCTCCTGCTGCGGCGACGACGCGCCTGAGTGTCAATGACATGGGTCTCCTCGGATGGGGCGTGGTCCGCGAAGTCCATTCTGGTCCTCCGTGAGCGGAGGCGGGGGGTTATGGCCAGGTCCGATGTAAACGTTTGACTCTCGCCCGGGCGACCAGAGGCGGGGTACGTTGATGCCGGTTAGTGCGGGCAGAAAACGAGGCTCCGTCAGACTTCTGCGCTTGGCGAAGTCTGACGGAGCGTCGAAAGAAGATGACTAGTCGGCGTCGCGACGGAGGATCATGGAGATCCTGACATCCTTGCCAGAAGGCGTGCTGTAAGCAAGGAAGATGACCATCTTTTTCGGCGCACCAGCGCCTGTCCCCTGCAGCTTCATGCGGTATGCACGCGGATTATCGGTGTCGGCATTCGAGTCGAAGACGATCGTCTTGTGCTTGCTGTTTCCGAACTTGACGACGTCGAAATTTCCCTTGCCCAGGGCGCCCTTGAAGACATCGAGCGTTGACTTGTACGTGTAGTCGCTCCTGAGCTCGAGGACCTCGCCGGCCTTGCAGGAGATCGGGGGTGCCGGGGGCGGGAAGGGGAGCGTGCCGGGGCAGTCAATCCTCTTGCCGTCGATCTTGAAGGCCTCAAGGGTCCAGGCCCCGTAGTAGCCGCCGTCGGCTTGTGCGGCTGGCGCGACCATGAGCGCGGCGCCTGTGATGAAGGCTGCAGCGCCGGAGGCGCCAATGAGCCGCTTGAGCGTGGAATTCATCAATCTCCTTGGTGAGGGATGTACGTACGCGTGCACTATGGCGCACCGGAGGCCCCTCCGCTCCGCTTCGCGCAAGTTTGTTCCCGGCGCTCATGAAGGCCCGAGATGCGCGGTGTGAGGGAGCCGAATGGCTCCCTCGGCAGGGTCCCTAGGTGACTTCGGTCTCCGGGACTGGCCTTGTGCTGCGCGACCTGCGGGCCTCGCCACTCACCACGAGGATGACGCCGCCGAGCACGACGGTGAGCCCGATGACGACGTCGCTCGTGAGTACTTCGCTGTAGAAAAGCAGGCCGAGCAGCACCGCGACGGCGGGATTGACATAGGCATACGTCGAGGCGAGTGAGATCGGCGCATTGTTGATCAGCCACGTGAAGGAGCTGAAGGCGAGCACTGATCCCGCGGTGACAAGGAATATCCAGCCCGCCCAGGAGCGGCCACTGATCGCGGACAGGTCGATGCGTTCGCCGATCATGAAGCCGACGACCGTGAGCGCAATGCCGCCACTGAGTAGTTCGTAGGTCGTGAGCACGAAGGAGTCGGCGGGCTTGGGCAGGCGCGCGGAGAAGAAGCTCGTCGTCGCCCAGATGATGCTGGCGATGAGGATGAGCAGGCTCCAGAAGACGACATCACCGTCCGTGCCGGAGACCGGGCGCGTACCGCCGGGCAGGAGCATCCAGCCGATGCCCAGGAGGCCGACGACGACACCGACGAGGGTGAGTCGGGAGGGTGGGTCGCCTGTGATGACTCGCCAGATCACGATGGTCAGCGGAGCAGACGCGATGATCAGGGCCATGACTCCGGTGGGCACGTAGTCCTGCGCCAGTCCGACCGTCCCGAGGCCGACGCCGAGCAGAGCCACGCCCATGAAGCTGGCACTCGCGAACTGTCGTCGCGTCACGCGCAGCACCGACCAGCCGCGAAGTAAGCCCGTGATGACTGCCATGATCACGAAGGCGACAAGGAAGCGACTGCCCATCGCCAGGAAGGGCGGGATCGTCTCCGTGGCGAAGAGGATGCCGATGTACGTCGATCCCCACACGATCCAGACGATGACGAGGTTGACCCACAGGAGCGGACCGGCTGTCACGCGGGGGGAAGACATCGTCGACATGGCCCGGCGGACTCTACAAGTGGGGACTTAAGTCCCGGCCACTGCGGACTGAAGCCAAAGGAATGCTGACCAATCGGGAGACACCATGGCCTCATGGAAGCCCTCGACCTCGCCCGGGGCGCCCCCTACGCGGCGGTGCCTCCGGCACCAGCCGTGCTGGCACGGACCCAGGGGTTGACGGGGGCGCGTAGTCTGGCGGAGAACGCAGGAATCCACACCGACTGAAGGAGCCACCATGCCGCGCATTGGCCGCGCCGTCGCCCGCACCGCCGTTGTCGCCGGGACCGCCACCGCCGTGAGCGGTCGCGTCGCCCAGAAGCAGGCCGACAAGCAGGCGGACAAGGAAGCCACCCAGCAGGCTGCCGCCGCACCCGCGGCCGAGCCCGAGGTGGATGCCGTCGCCGAGATCGAGCGCCTCGGCGCCCTCAAGGACAAGGGTCTGCTCACGGACGAGGAGTTCGCGGCCGCTAAGGCCAAGATCCTCGGCATCTGAGCCACTCGATTCGCTCTTTGCCAGTTGCACGACACTTGGAGCACCACAGTGTCGTGCAACTGGCGATAACTGAGGTGGTTGCGGACTTCGCCGAGTTAGCCGGCGGTGACTGAGTTAGTTGCGGACTTCGCCGGGCACCTCGCGGTAGCCCACGCCGATGACGACCGGCACCTTCACCTTGTCGCGCCCTCTCACGATGATCTGGTAGGTCCCTGATTGCGCGGACTGTGTCAGACGCGCGAGATAGAGATAGGACGTGCCGGAGTAGGGCTCATAGAAAGGCGTGCGTTCGTCGATCGTCAACGTGGTGCGCCGACCCGCGGGATCAATGACCGTCACGAGGGGTAACTGACTGCTCGCCAGCCGATTAGCAGGTGCGCGATCAGGGATGAGCAACTGCACCTCGAGGCGCTGGCCTGCTCGCATCCCGACGCGGAGTCCGCGGGTCGCACCCTCGCGCACGGCGGCGTAGACCGCGAAGGACACCGTGCCGTCGACGAGGAGCGGACCGCTCGCGGGCGTGCGGTCCGCCGAGGTCAGTTGCACGGGCTGATGAGCGAGCGCCGGTGTCGATGTGACGAGCAGCACGACGGCTGCGCCGGCCGCGATGAGCGCGCCCATGCGCCCACGCCCATTGCCCTTGAGCGGCTGCCAAGCGGTAGATGTCCTGGTCACGCTGCCAGTATGGGACGAAGGGCGACGGACCGCATCCGCCCAGCTCCCTGGGATCTCGACGGGCGAGGAGTCCTTCCTGTAAGCCGGGACGGGTGCTTGGATGGGTCCGGGCTCACGAGGCCCGCGACGAGAGGGTCCACACCATGACCGAAGACGTCATCCGATTGCTCGCGCCCGACGGCGATTTCCGCGAGCATCCTGACTATCCGATCGAGGTCACGCCCGACCTCCTCCGCCAGCTCTATCGCGACATCGTCCTCACGCGACGTACCGATATCGAATCGACGGCACTTCAGCGCACCGGCGAGCTTGGCCTGTGGTGTCCGGTCCTCGGCCAGGAGGGCGTGCAGATCGGTGCCGCCCATGCCATGCGGCCCTCCGACTACGGCTTCACGACGTACCGCGAGTTGGGCGTCTTCCATGTGCGCGGCGTCGACCCGGTCGAGCTGCTCCACCTCTATCGCGGGACAAGCCATGCGAGCTGGGATCCGCGCCGCGTGGGCCTCGGCATCTTCACGATCGTCATCGGTTCCCACGCACTGCACTCCGTGGGCTATGCCATGGGGATCCAGCGCGATGGCGCCGATGAGGCCGTGCTCTCCTGCTTCGGTGACGGCGCGACGAGCACGGGTGACGTGCATGAGGCCATGGTCTTCGCCGCAGCCTTCAATGCCCCCGTGGTCTTCCTGGTGCAGAACAACCAGTGGGCGATCTCGGTCCCCGTCACGCGCCAGACGCGGGCACCGCTTGCGACGCGCGCCGCGGGCTATGGCATCCCCTCTGTGCGCATCGACGGCAACGACGTGCTCGCGGCGCTGGCGGTGACCCGCGCGGTGCTTGATCGCGCGCGCGAGGGCGGTGGCCCGGCGTTCATCGAAGCCGTCACCTATCGCCGCGGTCCGCACACGACGTCGGATGACCCCACGCGCTATCGCGATGAGGCTGAGCTTGACCACTGGGCATCGCTCGACCCGCTCGACCGGCTGCGCCGTCACATGGAGCGCGTCGGTGCGCTCGACGATGACTTCGTCGCGGACGTCGACGCCGAGGCCGATGCGCTCGGTGAGCGACTTCGCGAGGCGATTCGCGGCATGGCGGATCCGGATCCGCTCAGGATGTTCGAACACGTCTACGCCGAGCCGCACCGTCAGGTGACCGCCGATCGTGAAGCGATGGCCGATTACCTTGCCACGGTGGAGGGGTCATGACGTCGATGACGATGGTGCAGGCGCTCAATGCGGGCCTGCGCCGCGCGATGGAGACCGACCCCAAGGTCCTGCTCATGGGCGAGGACATTGGCCCACTGGGCGGTGTCTTCCGCGTGACGGACGGCTTGCAGAAGGACTTCGGCGAGGACCGTGTCATCGACGCCCCGCTTGCGGAGAGCGGAATCGTCGGCACTGCGGTGGGCCTCGCAATGCGCGGCTATCGCCCGGTGCTCGAGATCCAGTTCGACGGGTTCGTCTTCCCGGCGTTCGACCAAATTGTGACGATGGTGGCTAAGCACCACTACCGCTCGGGGGGCATCACCCCGATGCCGATGGTGATTCGCATTCCCTACGGCGGCGGCATCGGCGCGGTCGAGCATCACAGCGAGTCGCCCGAGGCGTACTTCGCTCACACTCCCGGCCTGCGCGTGCTCACGCCCGCCGATGCGGCGGAGGCCTACGTGACGATCCAGCAGGCGATCGCCAGCGATGACCCGGTGATCTACTTCGAGCCGAAGCGCCGCTACTGGGATCGCGCGGAGGTCGATGAGGTGTCGCCCATCAGCGGCAACCCGTGGTCATCGCGCGTGTTGCGTCGGGGATCGGATGTCACTCTGGTGGCCTACGGTCCGATGGTGCGCACGATCCTCGAGGCCGCGGAGGCTGCGGCCGAGGATGGCGTGGAGTGCTCGGTCATCGACCTGCGCTCGCTATCTCCCCTCGACCTCGATCCCGTGGTCGCCGACGTGCAGGGCACCGGCCGCTGCGTCGTCGTGCACGAGGCGCCTGTGGTGCTCGGCATGGGGGCGGAGGTCGCCGCGGAGGTGACGCGGCGCTGCTTCTTCCACCTCGAGGCGCCCGTGGAGCGCGTCGGCGGCGCCTACATCCCCTATCCGCCAAACCGCTTCGAGCAGCACTATCTCCCCGACGTCGACCAAGTGCTCGACGCTATCGATCGGGTGACCGCCGCATGAGCGTGCGCGAATTCCCTCTCCCTGATGTCGGCGAAGGGCTCACCGAGGCCGAGATCGTCAGCTGGCGCATCAGCGTCGGCGACGAGATCACGGTCAACCAACCGATCGTCGACATTGAGACGGCCAAGGCCGTCGTCGAGTTGCCCTCACCCTTCACCGGACGCGTGACGGCGCTGCTGGTGGAGCCCGGTGCGGTCGTGCCCGTGGGTACGCCGATCGTCGCGGTGGAAGTGAGCGACCGCGAGCCGGTGCTCGTGGGCTACGGCGTGGGTCATGAGCAGGGCCGACGACGTCGGCTGCGCGGTGCGGTGCAGCAGGACACTGCGAACGCGCTTCAGCAGGTGGGCGCGACGTCAGGCGAGGTGGCAACCTCAGGCAAACCGATGGCCAAGCCGCCCGTGCGCGCGCTGGCCCGTGAGCTCGGCGTAGACCTCGCGCGCGTCGCCCCCACCGGGCCCCATGGTGACATCACGCGCGACGACGTACGCCGCGCGGCGTCCGGCGCCGCTTCCCTGCCCGCGTCTGCGTCCGTGGCGGTGCGGCCGGTGCGCGGCGAGCGCGTGGCTGTGCGCAGCGTGCAGCGCCAGATGGCCCAGGCCATGGTGCGGTCGATGGCCACCGCACCGCACGTCACCGAGTGGGTCGACGTTGACGTGAGCGCGACGATGGCCTTGGTGAGGCGCCTGCGCGCAGAGCCGGAGTTCGCGGATGCGCGCGTGACCCCGCTCACCATCGCGGCGTCAGCTGTCATCCACGCGATCCGTCGCACGCCGATTGTCAACTCCTCCTGGGTCGACCTGCCCGATGCCACGGCGGAGATCGAGCTCTACCCCTTCGTCAACCTCGGCCTCGCGGTGGCCAGCCCTCGCGGCCTCGTCGTGCCCAATGTGCGGGATGCGGGGTCGCTGTCGCTTTCCGGGCTCGCGCGTGCCATCACCGATCTCACCGAGCGCGCGCGCAGCGGCCAACTCACGCCGGCCGACTCGGTTGAGGGCACGATCACGATTACCAACATCGGCGTCTTCGGGGTCGATGGGGGCACGCCGATCCTCAACCCTGGGGAGGCAGCGATCCTCGCGACGGGTCGGATCGTCGAGCGGCCGTGGGCGGTCGACGGGGCGCTGGGCGTGCGACCGGTAATGCAGCTCTCGCTCGCCTTCGACCATCGCGTTGTCGACGGTGCATCGGGGTCGGCCTTCCTCGCCGATGTGGCGGCGTACCTCCACCAGCCGCCTCTGTGAGCCGCTAGCCTCGCGACATGGTTGCGCCCCTGCCCGCTGACGCTGGATTCGACGAGCTCTTCGCCGCATGGCGATCGGCCTCGAATGACTTCATCGACCTGGTGACACCGCTGTCGCAGGCTGAGTGGGATGCACCCACCGCGCTGCCCGGCTGGAGCGTGGGCGACATCGTCGCGCATATCGGCTGGCTCGAAGGATTGCTCATGGGCGAGTACGACGCACCACATGAGCCCGACTGGTCCGCGCTCCCGCACGCGCAGAGCGATTTTGGCAGGATCACCGAGGTCCCCGTCGATCTGCGTCGCTCGTGGGCTCGCGAGGCCGTGCTCATTGAGCTCGCCGATCGCGTCGCGCGCCGCACGGTCGAGCTCGAGGAGGGTCCGCACGAGGCTGCGGCCGAGGTGATGGGGCCCTTCGGTCCGGCACCGCTCGCCCGCGTCTTGCGCATGCGCACGCTCGACACCTGGGTCCATGAGCAGGACATCCGCGATGCCCTCGGCAGACCCGGCCACCTCGACACCCCCGGTGCGCAGGCGACCGCAGCGCAGCTCCTGCCGGGCCTTGGCAAGGTGTGGGCCAAGCTCGCCGGCGCGCAGCCGGGGCAGGTGCTCGACCTGCGCATCACCGGCCCCGGCATCGAGGGTGGCTCGATCGTCGCCGTGGGCGACGACGGTCGCGCGCGCATCGTGGGCGATGACCTTCTCGACCAGGCGGGCATCGCGACGGTGACACTCACCATGTCGTGGCCGGCGTACCTCGCGCTATCCTGTGGCCGCGGAGATCCACAGCCGTGGCGCGAGCAGGTGATGATCTCCGGAGATGAGTCGCTCGCTGCACGTGTGCTTGATCACTTCCGCGTGATGATCTGAGCGGGCAAGGTCCGCTAAGGCTCCCTTGAGTGCGTTCGTCGACGCAGCTTCGGCTGCGCCATCCAGGGCGTGAGCGGCGGAGCGACTTACGAGATCGAGTTCCAGATCACGACGAAGTAGTCGTCAGAGGCGGTCGTCGAGCACGGGGAAGGCTTCGCGCCACTCCCGTGCTCGGCCCGGCTCGACGTCGGCGAAGAGCACGGTCTCGTCGCTGCCTGCCTCGGCGACGACATTGCCCTGGGGGTCGATCACGACCGAGTGGCCGCCCAGGGTGATGTCGGCGTGGCTCCCCACGCCATTGCACGCGACCATCCAGGCCTGGTCCTCGATCGCGCGCGCCCGGGTGAGCACGTCCCAGTGCCCGATGCGAGGCGTGGGCCATCCTGAGGCGACGAGGAAGGTCTCTGCGCCTGCCTCGACGAGATCACGGAACATCTCGGGGAAGCGCAGGTCGTAGCACGTTGCGATGCCGGTGTGGCCGAGCGGCGTCTCCGCGACGATGAGCGCATCCCCTGCGGTGATCAGCGTGCGCTCGCCGGTGGCGAAGCCGAAGAGGTGGCGCTTGCGGTAGGTCGCGACGATCTCGCCGTCGGGTCCGATGAGGACGGCGGTGTTGAAGGTGCGGCTGTCCGGGAGGCACTCGGCGTAAGAGCCCGCGTGCACCCAGGTGTCGGCGGCCTTGGCCATCGCGCGGATGCGCTCGAGGACGGGGAAGTCCAGGGGGGCGGCCACCTCGCGCGCGAGCGGCAGGTCGAAGGCACCCGAGATCCACAGCTCGGGGAGCACGGCGATATCTGCTTGCGGCAGCGTCTCCTCGAGGATGCCGAGCACCCGCTCGATGCGGTCTGCTGCGGACTCGCTCGCGTCAGAGGAGACCTGGAGGAGGGCGACTCGGCTCACACCCCCAGGCTACGCGGTGGGCATGCCCGCGGCCTCGAGGTCGGTGAAGCCACCTTCGAGGTCGTAGAGATAGGTGAAGCCCATGCTCCCCATCTCGGCCGTCGCGACGGCGGAGCGATTGCCGCTGCGGCAATAGATCGCATACGTCGTGCCGGGATCCAGCGCGCTCACCTGCGCCGCGAAGTCGGGTGACTCCATGGGGATGTTGAGAGCGCCCTGCACGTGACCGGAGTTGAATTCCTCGGGGGTGCGCACGTCGATGATGACGGTGCCGGGACTCTGAGCGGCCTGGATCCACTCGGGCACACCGACGCGCACGGGCGAGGCGGGCTGCGACGCAGCGGTGGTGGGGGCCGGGGCCGCTTCGGTGCTCCCGCCGCACGCGGCGAGAGCGGGCGTGAGGATCAAGGCACCGGCGAGGGCGAGGGGGGCGAAGCGTCGCATCTGCATACCCCCCAGGGTATCAGGACCCCTGTCGCGAGCGCTCGTCGAGGGCGGCGAGGCGCTCGTTGTAGGCGTTGAGCTCGGCGTTGCCATCACGGTCGGCCTGCCGATCCTTGCGCCGCGCCTCGCGCTCGTCGGAGCGCGACCACTGCAGAGCGACCATGATGATCATGAAGATCATCGGGATCTCGCTCACGCCCCAGGCGACCTGACCGCCGAACTTCGTGTCGGCCAGGGGATCGGTCACCCATTCAGGACGCACGATGCTGTACCACTCCTGGGCGAGCGGTTGGGATCCCATCATGATGACGACGGCAAAGAATCCGTGTACGCCGACCATGAGCAGGATCAGCCCGAAGCGCGCCCAATAGGGCAGTGGCTTGGGCACGGGGTCCACGCCCATGACGATCCAGGCAAAGAGATAGCCCGACGCGATGAAGTGGAGCTGCATGCCGAGGTGGCCGACGTGGCTGCCCATGAGCCAGGCCATGAGCGGGGTGAAGTAGAGCGCGAAGAGGCTGACGCTGAAGATGGCGAAGACGAAGATCGGATTCGTCACGATCTTGGCCGCGGGTGAGTGCAGACCCCACACGATCCACTCGCGCAGCCCCCAACGCCCGGTCGTCGAGGGCTTGAGCGCCCGCAGTGCGAGCGTGAAGGGGCCGCCCAGCACGAGGAACATCGGCGCCATCATCGACATCGTCATGTGCTGCACCATGTGCAGACCGACCGAGACCTGGGCATAGACGGAGATGCCGGCGTTGGTGGTCCAGATGACGAGCGAGATGCCGAGGAGCCAGAAGATCGTGCGGTTGATGGGCCAGCGGTCACCTCGACGATGCAAGGTGATCACGCCGGCGACGTAGAGCGCGGCGGCGACGAGACACGCGACGAGGAAGAGCGGCTCGAGCTGGAAGCCGAAGATCACCGCCGCGGCGTCGGGTGCCGGCGGGTAGGGATAGCCGAGGAGCGACTCCCCGAAAGTGGGCAGGAGTGACTCGACCCGGGGGTAGGGGCTGAGCGCGAGGGCGACACCCAGACCGAAGGCGACGGTGACGAGGGCGATCTCGAGAGCGATCACCCGGAGGAAGACTGCTTGGCTCTTCTCCCCGTCCAGTGCCGGCACCAGTCGGCGACGCACCGCCCCAGCAATGAGGACGAGCACGATGAGCGTGATGATCTTGGCTGTGGTCACGCGGCCGTAGTCGGTCGTGATGAGCTGGGCGACGGTGTCGAGACGGGTGTAGGCGTTGGAAGCCCCGGTCACCGCGAGCAGGATCACGCTCACGAGTGCGGCGAAGCCGAAGCGCTGGGCAGCGGTGCGCAATGCCCCCGCGGTCGCATAGCCCTCGTCACGGCGTAATCCATGGAAGATGAGCACGAGCAGCCCACCGATCCACACCGTCGCAGCGGCGGAGTGGGTGATCGCCGAGCTGAATGCGAGTGCGTGATCGCCGAGGCCGGATCCGTGTCCTGCCAGGGCGGGAAGTGACACGGCTGCGATCGCGAGCACAGACCACACGGCGGATACCCCGAGCGTGGACGTGAAGAGGGCGCCGACGGAGATGA
>JBIKKK010000173.1:0-4750 GCA_044360385.1 Candidatus Nanopelagicales bacterium | reverse complement strand
CTGCAAGACACCGATGCTGGTGTAGCCGAGATAGAAGCGGTGCACCCCGAGGCCACCGAGGAAGATCCCGAGCAGGCCCGCAGTGAGTCGCGACTTGGCGAGCGGGTCGGCGTACACCGGATAGGCGGCGTAGCCCGACAGGGGCGGGTAGCCAGCGGGGGGTGGTGGGGAGTAGCCGGCAGGGGGCGGCCCGGCGTACGCCGGGCCGGTGGGCGCGGGCCCGGTGAGCGGGGGGCCGCTGGGCCGCGGGAACTCAGGCTCGCCGGACGTGGGCTGCGTCACGGTCCCTCCTTCGACGGGCCCCATGATGCCCGAGGGCGTAGCATTGGCACTCAAGCGCCGGGAGTGCCAATTCCGCGGCGCACGGCCCGGAGGAGGTGGCGATGCTCGAGGACAGGCGGCTCGCCGTGCTCAGGGCCATCGTCGAGGACTACGTCTCGACGCGCGAGCCCGTGGGCAGCAAGGCCTTGGTCGAGCGCCACGCCCTCGGTGTCTCCTCGGCGACCATCCGCAATGACATGGCCGTGCTCGAGGACGAGGGCTACATCGCTCAGCCCCACACGAGCGCGGGCCGCATCCCCACGGACCTCGGTTACCGCGCGTTCGTCGATCGGCTGTCGGGCGTGAAGCCGCTCTCCTCAGCGGAGCGTCGTGCGATCTCGGACTTCCTCGCGGGGGCTGTCGACCTCGACGACGTAGTGGCGCGCAGCGTGCGTCTCCTCGCCCAGCTCACCCGCCAGGTGGCTCTGGTGCAGTACCCCTCGCTGGTGCAGTCGACGGTGCTCCACGTCGAGTTCGTGCGCCTCAGCGAGACAAGGCTCCTCCTCGTGCTCATCGCCGACACGGGTCGCGTCGAGCAGCGCACGGTCGACCTGCCTGCGGCGATGTCCGAAGACGAAGTCAGCGCGCTGCGCTCCCGGCTCGTTTCGATTGTCATCGGGCAGCGCTGCTCTGGGCTCGGTGAACACCTGGAACCACTGGTGACGGCGGCCGAGCCAGCGGCGCGCCCCGCTGTCGCGACAGTGGTGGCGAGTCTCATCGACGCGACGGCAGACACCGTGGAGCAGCGGGTGATGCTCGGAGGCACCGCCAACCTTGCGCGCTACCGCGACTCCTTTGCCATCAGCCTGGAGCCCGTGCTCGAAGCGCTCGAGGAGCAGGTGGTGCTGCTTCGTCTACTCGGCGAGGTCTCCGGTGACATGACGGTCCGCATCGGCCACGAGAATCCTGTGGAGGATCTGCAGGGCACCAGCCTCGTCGCGACCGGCTACGGTCGCGGCGACTCGGTGGTCGCGGGTGTGGGAGTGGTCGGCCCGACACACATTGACTACCCCGGCACCATTGCCTCAGTCCACGCGGTGGCCCAGTACCTCAGCAGCATTCTGGACGAAAACTAGCGACGAGAGCAGACGAGACCCGACGACGTGGCCACTGACTACTACGCCCTCCTGGGCGTCTCGCGCGACGCGAGCCCCGATGAGATCAAGCGCGCTTATCGCCAGCTTGCCCGCGAGTTGCATCCTGACGTCAATCCCGACCCTGCGAGCGTCGACCGCTTCAAGGAGGTCACGGCCGCCTACGAGGTGCTGAGCGACCCTGAGAAGCGCCAGATGTACGACCTCGGTGGCGACCCCTTGCGTGCCGGCGGTGGTGGCTTCGGCCCCACCTTCGACTTCGGCGACATCATGGATGCCTTCTTCGGCGGCGGCCAGCGGCGCGGACCTCGTCCGCGCATGCGGCGCGGACAGGACGCGCTCATTCGGCTCCAGGTCGACCTCGTCGAGGCCATCGCTGGAGCCACCCGAGAGGTGCAGGTGGACACGGCCGTCCGCTGCGAGGCGTGTGAGGGCGCGGGCACCGCACCCGACACTCATCCGACCACCTGCCCCATGTGCAAGGGGAACGGTGAGATCCAGAACGTCCAGCGATCCTTCCTCGGTCAGGTCATGACCTCCCGACCGTGCCCGCAGTGCCAGGGTTTCGGCACCACCATCCCGCACCCCTGCGTGGAGTGCGCCGGCGACGGACGCGTGCGCACGCGCACGACCCTCGGCGTACGCATCCCACCCGGTGTCGACACCGGCACGCGCATCCAGCTCGCCGGCCAGGGTGAAGTCGGTCCCGGTGGTGGCGAGGCGGGTGATCTCTACGTCGAGATCGTGCAGACCGCCCACCCCATCTTCGAGCGGCGCGGCGACGACCTCGTGTGCACTGTCGAGGTCCCCATGACCGCAGCGGCTCTGGGCACGGGTATCGAGTTGGAGACCATCGACGGGGTAGAACAGGTCGACGTGCAGCCCGGCACGCAGCCCGGATCCGTCCTCACTCTTCGCGGTCGCGGCGTGCCCCACCTGCGAGGCTCGGGCCGGGGAGACCTGCACATCCAACTCGACGTGCGCACCCCCACCCGCCTGGATGCCGAGCAAGAGGGCTACCTCCGCAGTCTCTCCCGTGCCCGTGGTGAGGAAGGCGTCACCCTGCGTGCCACCGAGCAGGCCGAGGAGGACTCCGGCGGCTTCTTTTCGCGCCTGCGCGGCGCCTTCAGCGGACGCTAGGGCATGGCAGCGCCGGTCTTCTTCATCGATCCCGGGATAGAGCCCGGTCCCGACGGCCTGATGCACGTCACGGGTGAGGAGGCGCGCCACGCTGCTCAGGTGGTGCGGCTGCGGCCGGGGGAGCGGGTCGACCTGGTGGATGGTGCGGGCCGTCGCCTGGAGGGCACGGTGCGCGATGCCTCACGCGATCGCCTCGATGTCCACGTCACTGACATCGTGCACGAGGCTGAGCCAACTCCGCGCGTCATCGTGATCCAGGCCCTCGCCAAGGGGGACCGTGGTGAGCAGGCGGTCGCGGCGATGACCGAGGTGGGCGTCGATGTCATCGTGCCCTGGTCCGCTGCGCATTGCGTCACGCGCTGGACGGGTGAGCGCGCAGTGCGCGGCGTAGACAAGTGGCGCACCACCGCGCGCGCTTCAGCGAAGCAAGCCCGGCGCTCCCGCGTGCCCGACGTACTCCCTCTCCACTCCACCGGTGATCTCGATGCCGTCATCCAGGGTGCCGCTCTCGTCCTCTGCCTCGACGAGTCAGCAACGCAGCCGCTGGCGGCCATGGAGATGCCGGATCTCGGCGACATCGTCCTGATCGTCGGCCCCGAGGGGGGTCTCTCCGATGCCGAGCGCGAGCAGCTGGGGCAAGCGGGGGCTCGACTCGTGCGCCTGGGGCCCAGCGTGCTGCGCACGTCGACAGCCGGACCCGTGGGTGCTGCCATCGTCCTCTCGCGGACTCCGCGCTGGGGAGCCGCCACATGATCTCGGCCCCGCGTGCCAGGATGACCGCGTGAGTGAGTGCCTCTTCTGTCGTATCTCCGCCGGAGACATCCCGGCGGACATCGTCGCGCGCAGTGAGCGCGCGATCGCCTTCCGCGACATCCAGCCACAGGCTCCCGTGCACGTCCTGGTCATCCCGACCGAGCACTTCGCCGATGTGCCCTCGGTCGCGGAGTCCGACCCCGCACTCACGGCCGAGATGCTCGCCCTCGCGGCCCAGGTCGCCCGGCAGGAGGGTGTCTCCGCGTCGGGTCATCGCCTGGTGGCTAATACCGGCCTCGAGGGCGGCCAATCCGTGGGCCATGCCCACCTCCACGTGCTGGGCGGTCGCCCGCTCGGCTGGCCTCCCGGCTGACGGTAGGATCGCCCCCACATGAGCACCTCCTCACAGGCCACCATCACCGTCCCGGCGTCCCAGCCGATGGTCGCCTTGCTGGGCCCGGGAGACGACCTCCTGCGCGTCGTGGAAGCGGCATTTCCCGACGCCGACATCCACGTCCGCGGCAATGAGATCCGCGTGACGGGCTCCGCTGCCGACGTGGGGATCGTGGAGATTCTCGTCGCCGAGATGCTCGCCGTGCTCCGCACGGGTCAAGGCCTCACCACCGAGTCGGTGGAGCGGAGCATCGCACTGCTGCGTGCGGGCACACGGCCCGCTGAGGTGCTCTCGACCAACATCTTGAGCTCGCGCGGTCGCACGATCCGCGCCAAGTCGCTCAACCAGAAGCGCTACGTCGAAGCCATCGACACGCACACCGTGACCTTCGGCATCGGACCAGCAGGCACGGGCAAGACCTATCTCGCGGTGGCCAAGGCCGTGCAGGCGCTGCAAGCGAAGAAGGTCACGCGGATCATCCTCACCCGCCCTGCCGTCGAGGCCGGTGAGCGACTGGGCTTCCTCCCCGGCACCTTGTCGGAGAAGATCGATCCCTACCTGCGCCCGCTCTACGACGCGCTCCACGACATGGTGGACCCCGACTCGATCCCGCGCCTCATCACCGGGGGGACCATCGAGATCGCGCCGCTCGCCTATATGCGCGGACGCACCCTCAACGATGCGTTCATCATCTTGGACGAGGCACAGAACACCACCGCCGAGCAGATGAAGATGTTCCTGACACGGCTGGGCTTCGGCTCGACCATGGTCGTCACGGGCGATGTCACCCAGGTTGACCTGCCGTCGTCGACCACCTCAGGACTCATGGTCGTCCAGGAGATCCTCGGGGGCGTCGGCGACGTGGCCTTCTGCACCCTGACCTCGGCGGACGTCGTGCGCCATCGACTCGTCGGGGAGATCGTGGAGGCCTATGGTCGCTACGACGCCACCGTGGGCCTGCGGCCTGCCGCACCGCATCGCGGCCCGCGCAGGGCGTGAGCCATGGCCATTGATATCGAGGACGCCTCCGGCGCGAGCTGGGTCGACA
>JBIKKK010000172.1:0-4770 GCA_044360385.1 Candidatus Nanopelagicales bacterium | reverse complement strand
GTCCACGGCACCACGTCGAGGAAGGCCTTGTCCGATGAGGTGCCCAGTGGCGCGATCGCCTGACGCCACGTGTCGGGCAGTCGCCCGCCCTCGTAGTTCCCGCGCTCCTCCTCCTCGGCCGCGAGTCGAATGCGGTGCTTGATGTGCGGGTCGCTCACTGCCACGAAGGTCCACGGCTGCTGGTGCGCACCACTCGGAGCGGTGTTTGCCGTGGCGACCGCGATCTCGATGAGTTCGCGCGGCACAGGGTCGGGGCTGAAATCACGCACGCTGCGCCGCGCACTCATCCGCTCGAGGAAGCCACGTCCCGTCTCCGCAGGATCCTGGACGCGCGGGCCGGTGTACGGGATGAAGCCAGGCGTCTCGGGCGACGGCGTCATGCGGGCTGACGCCCACCCGCCTCGACATCCTCGACGCCCTTCTTCATGTCGACGCGCGAGAGCAGGATGCCGCCGATGATGAAGAAGACGACGAGAGCGAGGATCGCGTAGCGGTAGGAGCCGAGGAACTGCAGCGTGAGGCCGAAGATGATCGGACCGAGCAGTGAGCTCGCACTGCCGGAGATCTCGTAGAAGGAGAAGTACTCGGCCTCGCGATCACGCGGGATGAGCTGGGCGAAGAGCGAGCGTGAGAGCGCCTGGCTGCCACCGAGGACGAAGCCGATGAAGGCCGCGAGGAAGAGGAAGGGCAGGCTCGACCCCGCCGGCAACAGGAAGGCAACCACGAGGACGAGCGTCCAGAGGATGAGACTGAAGAGCACGACCTTCTTCGCGGTGAAGCGGCGCGCCGCTCGACCCAGCAGGAGTGCGCCCGCGATGCCCACCGCCTGCACGATGAGCACGGCGATGATGATGATCGTCGTCTCGAGCCCGAGCTCCTGGTCGGCGTAGGTCGCGGAGAGCGCGATAACCGTCTGGATGCCGTCGTTGTAGAAGAAGAAGGCGACGACGAAGAGCAGAGCCACGGGGTAGCGACGCAGGTCGCGCATGGTGTGCGCGAGCTGGCGCAGGCCAACGCCCCGACGTTGCCCGCCCTGAGCAACCTCCGGAGCAAGCGGATTCGACCGGTTTCGCAGTCGTGCGAGCGGGATGAGCGTGAAGAGCGCCCACCACGCGCCCGCGGAGAAGAGCGCGATACGCACCGCCATCGACTCGCTGATGCCGAAGGACTCGTGGCCGAGGAAGAGCACGAGGTTGGCGACGAGCAGGATGATGCCGCCGGCGTATCCCATCGCCCATGCGCGCGAGGACACGCCATCGCGCTCATCCGGTGTGGCGATCTCAGGGAGAAATGAGTTGTAGACCACTAGGGCGGCACCGAAGGCCGCGTTGGCGACGATGAAGAGGACACCGCCGAGTTGGTAATTGTCGCCCTGCAGAAAGAACATCCCCATGGTGGCGAATGCGCCGATGTAGGCGAAGAGCCCCATGATCGATTTCTTGGACTTCGCCGTGTCAGCGATCGCGCCGACGACGGGCATGAGGATCAATTGGGCGATGACGGAGACGGCGACGCCATAGGGGACATAGGACTCGGCCGTGACCGGGATGACACCCAGGAGCGTGATCTGCTCCCCCGCCTGCTCTGCCGACTTCGCGATCTCGGTGAGATAGGGACCGAGGAAGACTGTGCCCACGGTGGTGGAGAAGGCAGATGCTGCCCAGTCGTAGAAGTACCAGCCGCGTTGCTCGCGCCGGCGCACCTCGGGCGGGTCGAAGGCTTCGATCGTGGCCATGGGCCGATAGTGCCGGAGTCGCCGCGGCAAGGGAAGAACTTCGCCCGAGATCTCCCTGGCCCGGTACGTCGTGAACGCCCTCGGCGCACTGAGCCCTAGGCTCGTTGGGTGACCACCGTCAGGCCCGGCGAGTCGGCGGAGCCGCCCCTGTTGGCCGACCCCCTCGCCCACAGCCCGCTGCGGACACCGCGCGCGTGGGCTTCACTGGTCATCGGCGTCGTCCTCGTCGGCATCGGGCTCGCGATGATGATCGACGCGGGCTTCGGGGTCGCGCCACCGGATGCGTTCTTCACCGCGCTGTCACGCACGAGTGGCCTCAGTGTGGGGACAGTCCTCCTCCTCGCGAGCGTCCTCATGGTGCTCATGTCATGGGCACTCGGGCTGCGCCCCGCCATCGGCACCCTGATCTCCTTCGTAGGTATCGCTGTCGTCGTCGACCTCACGCGACTCGCCCTCGGTGCCATTGACGCGCCGGAGTGGTCGATGGGCGCGCGCATTGCGCTCTGGATCGTGGGGCTCCTCTGCTTCTGCAGCGGCATCCTGGGGATTTTCAGCTCCGACCTTGGCGCGAGTCCCTACGACCAGGTTGTCCGGGCGATCGCCTTCCGCACCGGCCGCTCCCTCGGCTTCGCGCGACTCGCGGTGGACGCCATCGCGCTTCTGACTGCCATCGTGCTCGGCGGAGCCTGGGGCATCGGGACCGTGATCATCCTCATCGCCGTACCCCTGTCACTCAACCTCGTGCTACCACATATCAAGCGTCACGTGCATCACGATCCGGCCCACGACCGCCCCGCCTGACATGCGCCGCTTCGCCGTACTCCTGCTCAGCGCGCTCGCGGTCTCCGCATCACTCCCCGCAGTAGTCGTGCCCGGAGCAGCCCACGCGAACCCGTCGAGCACGACACACGCCGCGTCGGCGCGCGCCGACATCTGGCAGAAGTTGCGCACCGGGCGTGGCTACGCCGTGCTGCTGCGCCACGCACTCGCACCGGGCACGGGCGACCCCGCGGGCTTCCGCCTGGGCGACTGCTCGACCCAGCGCAACCTCTCCCTCGACGGAAGGCGCCAGGCCATCGCCATCGGCGCGCAGTGGCGTCGTGAGCGCGTGCCCGTCAATCGCGTGCTCACGAGCCGATGGTGCCGGGCGCGGGACACCGCGCGACTCCTCGCCGTCGGTAGGGTCACGGCATACCCCGGCCTCGACTCGAGTTTCACCGTGTCGGACTCGGTGGCAGCACGCCTCACCGCGAAGGTGCGCGCGCTCCTCGCGCGCCACGCGGGTCAGCCCGGCGTACTCGTGCTCGTGGGCCACCAGGTCAACATCACCGACATCACCGGGGTCGCGCCGTCATCCGGCGAGGGTGTCGTGGTGCGGGCCCGGGCAGATGGCGTGCTCCGCGTCGTGAGCATGCTGCCCGCGCCGTAGGCCCCGCCTCGGTCGAGCGGAGGTCTAGCGCGCCGCGAGAGCTTCCGCGATGACGTCCCACGCGGCATCGGTCGGCTCACCCGGCACACGCGCCAGCACTTCACCCGCAGGCGTGACCACGCATGCCTGCACGTCCTCGGATCCGGGGATGCCGAGGACCTTCTGGAAAGCGGAGACATTGGTGTAGACGGTGATGGTGCGCGCCAGCACGCGCGGGATACGGATGCTCGAGGCCATGCCGCCGTCAATGAAGCCGCGCCCTAGCTTCCAGCGCGTGGAAAGCACGGGGATCTCGACGACGCAGGTGTCATCACCCGGCGCCATCTCGACGGGCGATCCAGGTACGCCGGCCGCCTCCGCCCGGGCGATCCAGCGATCGACGCAGCCCTGATGCCGCTGTTGGAAGGCGAGCAGCGACAGCGTGCGCGGGGCGGGGAGGTCCTCGGGGAGGGCGATCTCGCTACCCGCGAGAGAGCGGCCATCGACGCGCGGGAACTCCACGCGATGACTATGCCAGGATTGCGGCCGCTCCTACCGCGTGCGAGCTAGGCGACCTGGAAGGACCGCTTGCTCAGCCCGTAGAAGGAACCGGTGATCGTCGTCTCCGGCGCCGTCTCGGGGTCGCTGGCCGCACCCAGGGTGACGAAGAGCGGCGTGAAGTGCTCCACCGTCGGGTGGGCATAGGGCATGCCAGGGGCCTGACGGAATCGGGCGAGCTCGTCGATGTCACCGCGAGCGAGCGCATCGGCCGCCCAGGCGTCGAAGTCGGCCGACCACCCCGGCGGGGTGGCACCGGTGGACCAGTCGGTGAGGAAGGGCAGGCCGTGGGTGAGGAAGCCAGACCCCACGAGCAGGATGCCGTGGTCGCGCAGCGGCTGCAGTCGGCGCCCGAGCTCAAGCAGGGCCTGCGGGTCATGGGCAGGGAGCGACATCTGAATGACGGGTACGTCGGCGTCGGGATACATCACCTTGAGCGGGACCCACGCACCGTGATCGAGCCCGCGCGAGGCGTGCTCGTAGAGCTCCTGCGTGTCCGGCAGCACCGAGCGTACGAGCGCGGCGAGCGCCGAGGCATCGGGCGTGGCGTAGGTCATGCGGTAGTAGTGCTCGGGGAAGCCGGTGAAGTCGTAGACCAGCGGGGTGCCCGCAACCGTGGCCGAGATGGCGAGGGGCGCGGCCTCCCAGTGAGCACTGAGGATGACGATGCCGCGCGGGCGGGGCAGGGCGCTCGCCCAATCCGCTAGTTCACGGGTCCACAGCGCGTCGTCGAGGAGCGGCGGTGCTCCGTGGCCCAGATAGAGCGCGGGCATCCGCGCGGGCTGGCCCGCCGGTTGGGCCGAGGCACTGCCCTCCGCCGACTGGACATCCACGTGAAGCAGGGTACCATGTAGTTCAACGCTCAACTAACTGCTCGGAGGATCCCATGCCCGCCGTGACCGTAGACAATCCGCTCACGCTGCCGCGCGTGGCGCAGCCCGATCCTGCGCTCAAGGATCGACCCGTCGTCTCGATCACCACGGCACCGCGCGGCTTCGAGGGTGAAGGCTTCCCCGTACGCCGTGCCTTTGCGGGTATCGACCTCCGCGCACTCGACCCCTTCATCATG
>JBIKKK010000171.1:0-4773 GCA_044360385.1 Candidatus Nanopelagicales bacterium | reverse complement strand
GGTTATCCGGCGCGAGCCGAATCCGAGCACGACGTCATCGAGAACTCCCATGCTTCCACCGCTTTGTCCTACGCCGATGGAATTGCCAAGGCCTTCGAGCTGCAGGGGGAACTCACCGGGAGTGATGCACGCCACGTGATTGCCGTCGTGGGGGATGGGTCCCTCACGGGCGGGATGGCATGGGAGGCACTCAACAACATTGCGGCCTCCGATCGGCCCCTGGTCATCCTGGTCAACGACAACGAGCGGTCCTACTCGCCCACGATCGGTGGTCTCGCTCACCATCTCGCGACGCTGCGCACCACCCAGGGGTACGAGCGGTTCCTTCATTGGGGGCGACGCACCCTGCAGCGCACACCCGTGGTCGGCGCACCCGTCTACGAGGCGCTGCACGGCATGAAGAAGGGCCTTAAGGACATCGTCGCGCCGCAGGGAATGTTCGAGGATCTGGGCCTGAAGTACGTCGGTCCCATCGACGGACATGACACCGTCGAGGTAGAGCATGCACTGCGCCGCGCGCGGGACTTCCCCGGTCCTGTCGTCGTCCACGTGATCACGGAGAAGGGTCATGGATACGCCCCCGCCGAGCAGGATGAGGCTGATCGCTTCCACGGCATCGGCGTCATCGATCCCGAGACGGGTCAACCGCTGAAGGCCTCAGGTCAGACCTGGACCTCCGTCTTCGCGGATGAATTGGTCAGCGTCGGCCAAGAGGATGAGCGCGTCGTCGTGATCACCGCTGCGATGCTCGGGCCGACGGGCCTTGATCGCTTCGCAAAGCGCTTCCCGGAGCGCACCTTCGATGTCGGCATCGCGGAGCAGCACGCAGCGACCAGTGCCGCCGGTATGGCATACGCCGGGCTCCACCCGGTGGTGGCGGTCTACGCCACCTTCCTCAATCGCGCCATCGACCAGGTCCTCATGGACTGCGCCATGCATCGCGCGGGAGTGACCTTCGTGCTTGATCGGGCGGGCGTCACCGGTGACGACGGCGCCAGCCACAACGGTATTTGGGACATGTCCTTACTGGGCGTCGTCCCGGGACTGCGGCTCGCCGCCCCACGTGACGCGGCGGCCTTGCGCGAGCAACTGCGCGAGGCCGTGGCCGTGACGGATGCGCCGACCGTGGTGCGCTTCCCCAAGGGTGCGGTCCCGGAGCAGATTCCGGCGCTGCGCCGCATTGACGGCATCGACATCCTGCGCGAGTCCGATCAGTGTGATGTCCTCATCGTGGCCGTGGGTGCCTTCGCGACCCTGGGACTCGAGGTTGCTGACGCACTCAGCGCCCAAGGGATCAGCGCCACGGTGGTGGATCCGCGGTGGGCTCTCCCACTGGCGTCCAGGCTCGCCGCGCTCGCGAGCGACGCCGACCTCGTCGTCGTCGTCGAGGACAACGTCAGGGCCGGTGGCATCGGCACGAGCCTGCGCACGCTGCTCGAGGACGCCGGAGTGTCGACACCCGCCCTGACCTTCGGCATGCCCCCAGAGTTCCCCGAGCACGGTCCGCGGGCGAATGTCCTCCTGCGCGCTGGCCTCAGCGCCCAGGAGATCGCGCGCCGTGTCACCGAGAGGGTGGCCGCGCCGCTGCCTGACCTGTCCGACAGCCCTGACTTGTCCGACAGCCCTGACTTGTCCGACAGCCCTGACTTGTCGGACAGCATCGCCAACCTCCAGGACCCTCGAGGCTGATCACTCCTCGACAGGTGGCGGTGCCGCCTCGACGAGAGCTGCCGCGCACAGGTCGACCTGCCACGCACGAGCACCCGAGCTGGTGAGTGCTGTGCCCACGGAATCGACCGTGATCGGCTCCGGCGGATCCCAGGCCCATCGGCGTACGGCGTCCGGAGGCACGAGGTTCTCCAGCGGCATCGAGTGGGCATCTGCGATGTCACCCAGTGCGGTGCGCACGCGTGCAAGCCGATCAGCGGCTACCGGATCACGGTCGCGCCAGACCCGTGGCGGTGGCGGGCCGTCTCTGGCCAGCGCGGGGGCTGGCAGCGCGTCCTCCGGAAGCGCTTGGGCCGCCGCCACCGCACGCCACCACCGATCCAGGTGCTTGGCGCCGTGGCCCTTGCGGAACTCCGGAAGCGCCGCCAGGGCATCACGATCGACGGGCTGCGCGGTGGCCGCGGCGACGATGGCGGTATCCGACAGCACGCGTCCCGGGCTCACGTCGATACGTCGTGCGAGTTCATCCCGTGACTCCCACAGGGACCGGACGATCGCGAGGGGTCGCCGACCGCGCACCTTGTGCATGCCCGAGGTGCGCCGCCAAGGATCACGACGCGGAGTAGCCGGCGGCTGATGGAGTACGGCGCTGAACTCCTCTTCTGCCCACGCGGACTTCCCTGAAGACACGAGGTCCGTAGACAGGATGTCGTGGAGATCCACGAGGACCTCGACATCCAGCGCGGCGTATCGCAGCCAGTCATCGGGCAGGGGCCGGCGCGACCAGTCCGCGGCACCGTGTCCCTTGGCGAGGTGCATGCCGAGTTCACTCTCGACCAACGGGCCGAGGCCGACACGCTCGCGGCCCAACAGGCGTGCGGCCAACTCGGTGTCGAAGATGCGCTCGGGGACCAGCCCGACATCGCGCATGCAGGGCAGGTCCTGCGATGCCGCATGAAGGATCCAGGTGGTGTCGCCAAGGCGCGCCGACAGGTGGCTGAGGTCGTCGAATCCAGTGGGATCGATGAGCCAGGTGCCGCCACCCCGGCGAAAGAACTGGACCAGGTAGGCGCGTTGGCCGTACTTGAAGCCCGATGCCCTCTCGGCGTCCACGGCGAGCGGGCCGGTGCCCCGTGACAGCGCGTCCGTAGCGCGGTCGAGGTCGGCAGGGGTTGATACGACCGGGGGGATGCCCTCCAGGAGCTCGACGGAGGGAAGCTCGGGCGCGTCCTCGCGAATCGTGTCGGGGTCGTCTGCGGAAGTCACGACGGCGGTCTCAGGCGCCCCGGCGCGGGGGCGCCAAGGCCGAAACCCCCGGAGGCAGGGGCAGCAGGCCGGCCGCTTGGGCCAGGGCTGCCGCCCAGGCCTGCGCCTCGAGGCCCATGTCGTCGGGATCGCCTAGGGGTGTCCATGAGGCTCGAATCTCGATGGACCCGGTCACGTCACGCTCACCGAGGGCGCCGAACGACTCGCTCATCACGCGGGTCACGGTGCCTCCCAGGGCTGTGCGGGGACCACCCTCGGCCTCCAGTGCCTCGAGCAGCCATGCCCAGGCGACCCCGGTGAGCAGGGGATCCGTGGCAAGGTCGGGCTCGAGGAGGGCGCGCAGGAAGACCACGGCTCGATAACTCCCCTCCCAGGCGTCGACGCCATCGGGGTCATGCAGGAGCACGAAGCGGCCGGAGGCCAACTCCTCATCGTCCTCGACGAAGTCGGCAGTGAGCGCCACGGCGTGCGGGGCGAGGCGCTGTGGGGCAGGCCCCTCGTCGATGGTGAGTTCAGGTCGGAACCGCACCGCGCGCAGGCTTGCGAGCGCTTGATCGAAGGTGTCGGCGCCCGTGCTCACCCTGGCAGAGTACGACGGGGTGGGAGCCAGTAGGCGCTCCCACGCCGCGCCACCTCCAGGCGTCCTAGGGGGCCTCCCGGGAGTCGTCATCGAGCACGAGGCACACGCTGTTGATGCAGTAGCGCAGATCCGTCGGAGTCTCGTAGCCCTCGCCCTCGAAGACATGGCCGAGGTGGCTGCCACACGAGGCACAGCGCACTTCCGTTCGCACCATTCCGTGCGTTCGATCCTCGATCTCGATCACGCGATCGCCCGCGAGGGGGGTGAAGAATGACGGCCATCCGCAGTGGGAGTCGAACTTCGTGTCGGAGCGGAAGAGCTCGGTGCCGCATGCGCGACAGGCATACGTGCCCTGCGTCTTCGTCTCGACGTACTCCCCGCTCCAGGCGGGCTCGGTGCCGGCACCGCGGAGCACGGCATACTCCACCGGGGTGAGGCGGCTTCGCCACTCCTCCTCGCTTCGAGCAGCGGGGTAGGGGGCACCATCGGGGCGAGTGGGCTCTACAGTCGGCATGGCGCAAGATTAGGCGCGCAGGCAGGGGTCGACTACCCAGGACCGAAGGGATGCACGATGAGCGACATGCTCGATATCCGCGGCTCCTGGTTGAGCGCTGAGGCGCTGGAGCAGGCCCGGGAGCGCTTGCCGATCGTCTACGTCGAGGCGGTCCCCGTGCGCGTGGACTCCTGGGGGTCGATCACGGCGGTGGGGCTGCTCCTGCGGGCCATGCCGGACGGATCTATCAGTCGTGCCCTGGTGTCGGGGCGTGTCCTCTACGGCGAGCGTCTCCGCGAGGCGCTGCTGCGCAACATCGAGAAGGACCTGGGACCCATGGCCCTCCCCAGGCTTCCCCTGGATCCGGCCCCCTTCACCGTGGCCGAGTACTTCCCGGACCCGGCCGTCACGGGCTATCACGACCCACGCCAGCACGCCGTGAGCCTGGCCTACGTCGTGCCCTGCGACGGTGACTGCGCCCCCAGCCAGGAAGCCCTCGACCTCACCTGGGTCGCGCCGCAGGAGGCCGCCTCGGAGTCCTTCCAGGCGGAGATGACCGGTGGGCAGGGCCGGCTCGTGCGGCTTGCCCTGGCCTACGCCGGCCAGCTCGACTGAGCTCAGGCTGACCCGAAGTCGGGCGCCCGCCCAGCAGCCTTGGCGAGCAGGGCCTCGGCGAGATCCGGACCGCGGAAGGACGCGCGCATCAGGCTGAGGCTCTGCTCGATGCTCTCCTCGCGTGTTTCTTGGTCGGCAGCCGAGAGTTGCT
>JBIKKK010000032.1:0-16366 GCA_044360385.1 Candidatus Nanopelagicales bacterium | reverse complement strand
GCGAAGCCCGCGGACGAGCGCCACCACTTCGGCCACGGCAAGGCGGAGTACCTCTCCGCGGGCGCTGAAGGCGTCATGATCCTCGTCGCGGCGGCGCTGATCGTGTACGCCGCAATAGATCGACTGCTTCACCCGCAGCCTCTGGAGGAATTGGGGATCGGTCTGGCCATCACGCTCGGTGCGACCGTCATCAACGGCGTCGTCGGTGTGGTCCTCTTGCGCCAGGGACGCCGGCATCGATCCATGGCGCTCGTCGCGGATGGCAAGCACCTCATGACGGACGTCTACACCTCCGTCGGTGTCATCGTGGGAGTCGCGTTGGTCGCCGTCACCGGATGGCTGCCGCTGGACTCGATCGTCGCGATCGGGGTGGGCGTCAACATTCTCTGGACCGGCTTCATCCTCGTGCGCAACGCCGGGCGCGGACTGCTCGACCATGCCCTGCCCCAGGAGGACAACGCGCGCGTCATGGGGGTGTTGCGCGACTTCGTCGCTCGCTACCCCGCGGGGGAGTTGGAGTTCCACGGCCTGCAGACGCGGGAGTCTGGGCGCGATCAATTCGTGTCCGTGCACGTCTTGGTGCCCGGTGCGTGGAGCGTGACGCGCGCCCACGATCTGGTCGAGGACGTGGAGGAGGCCATCCGCGTCGAGCTCCCGCACGCCCAGGTCCATACGCACCTGGAGCCGCGCGAGGACCCGCGCTCCCACGAGGACTACGACCGAGGACCGCGCGTGGTGCGCGAGGAGCCCTGACCGACCTCCGTGTGTGAGGGGACTTTGGTCCCACGCCTACGCTCGGTACCGAGCCGGCGCGTGCTGGCGCGAGGAGGCACGACATGGGAATCCGACTGGGCGATGTGGCACCCGACTTCACCGCGGAGACGACCGAGGGCGTCATCGACTTCCATCAGTGGAAGGAAGGTTCCTGGGTGGTGTTCTTCAGTCACCCGGCCGACTACACACCTGTGTGCACCACTGAGCTGGGGCGCACGGCGGCTCTGCAGGGCGAGTTCGACAGGCGCGGGGTCAAGTGCATCGCCATCTCCGTGGATCCGCTCGATTCCCACCGGGGCTGGGCCGGCGACATTGGGGACGTCGGGGGCACGGATCTCAACTTCCCGATCATCGCCGATCCTGACAAGTCGGTCTCGGAGCTCTACGACATGATCCATCCGGGCGAGGGCGACACCTCGACAGTGCGCTCAGTCTTCATCATCGACCCGAGCAACAAGGTGCGACTCACGCTCACCTATCCGAAGTCGGTGGGCCGCAATTTCGACGAGATCTTGCGTGTGATCGACGCCCTCCAGCTGACTGATGCGGCACCTGTGTCGACGCCCGTCGACTGGCGCCCCGGCGACCGCGTGATCGTCTCTCCGATGATGTCGACCGACGATGCCAAGGCCCGCTTCGGCGAGGTCGAGGAGGTCAAGCCCTATCTGCGCTGGACGCCGCAGCCGAAGGTGTGATGGACCTAGGCCTTGTCTTTGGGCTTGAGGGCCTTGAGGGTCCACCGTGTGGACACGCGGCCGGTGGTCGCGCCCGAAGCGTCTGTGATCTCGCAGGTGATCACGATCTCCGGGCGTGACCCCGAGTCGAAGATGCGCCGGGCCTCGTCGATGTCACCGTCGACCTTCGCTGTCGCCGTGATGTCTCCGCGCGCGATCGCGAGGTAGTCCATCGTGGCGGTGACGGGCAGCAGGACCGCGCGATCCATCATGTCGCCGAAGGCCGCGATGGCCGCCGCGCCTGTCGCCGACTCGGCCGCGGCAAACATCGCTGCCGCGTGGGGTCCGCCCACGTGGTTGCGGTACTCCGGTTGATCGCGCAGGACGACGACTGCTTCATCGGCGCGGATGTCGCCGTACTCCAGTCCCAACGTGGCGACCATGGGCACGACCTGGTGCATGAGGGCGCCGATCTGGTCGCCGGGGATGCCTGCCATGCCGCCTGAGGCTAGCGGTGCGAGACTGGCAGACATGTCCGAGGCCCTTGACGACGATTACCCGTGGCCGTCCGGGCCCTGGGTGCGTGCCCTCTTCGTCATGACCCTCGACGGGGCCGCATCCGGACCCGATGGCCGCTCGGGCAGCATCTCGGGGTCTGCCGACCGGAGTGTCCTGGCCTCCGTGCGTCGCTGGTCTGACGCCGTCGTCGTCGGTGCCGCCACGATGCGCGCCGAGCGCTACAACCCCATGCGGGCGAGCGAGTCCATTTCCGGCGAGCGCCTCGCGCGCGGACTGCAGGCGGCCCCCCGCCTGGTGATCGTGAGTGCCAGCCTCGACCTTCCATGGTCGGATCCGGCGTACGCCGATTCGATGCTTCCTCCGCTGATCGTCACCGTCGCGTCAGCGTCGGCGGAAGCGCGTGAGCGCGTCCCCGCGACGTGCGAGCTCCTGGTTGCGCCGGGGGAGCGCGTCGATCCCGGCTGGCTGCGCCAGCAGTTGATCGATCGCGGTCTTGAGCGCATCGTGTGTGAGGGCGGTCGTGCCCTGCTCACGGACTTCAGTCGAGCGGGCGTGGTGGACGAGTGGGCACTCACGGTCTCCGGACTTATGGGAGATGTCGAGTTCACGCCCGTGAGTGCACGCCGCGAGGATGAGTTCGTCTTCACGCGATTCGTGCGGAAGGGGGGATCATGATCACGCTCGCGGCCCTCGCGCAACTCGCCGATGCGCACTCCGATGCCCTGCAGGCCCCGGTGGAGCCCGTCCGTATCGGCGCCAGGGAGTGGGTGGACGCTCCGGTGATCATGGCCACCGTCAATCTCTCACGGGATTCGACCTATCGGGAGAGCATCGCGACCGGCATCGAGTCCGCTGTCCGCAAGGCCAGCGTGGCTGTGGCTTCCGGTGCGCACTTCGTCGACATTGGTGCCGAGTCCACCACGGCGCGCGCCGCGCGTGTGAGCCCGGATGATCAACTCGGTCGGCTTCTGCCGGTGATCGAGCAGTGCGTCGACGCAGGGATTGCGGTTTCGGTGGAGACCTACGACCCTGCCGTGGCCCGGGCTGGCGTCGCCGCCGGAGCGCAGGTGCTCAATCTCACGGGCGCCGAGCACCAGGAGGAGATGTTCGACCTCGCCGCAGAGTTCGGGGCGACAGTGATCCTGTGCTACGTCAAGGGCGGCAATGTCCGCGAGATCACTGATGTCCGGCTGGACGCCGATCCCATCCCGGGCCTGCTTGCGCACTTTGAGGAGCGCGTGGGGATGGCCAGGGCTCGCGGGGTGGAGCGCATCATCATCGACCCCGGCATGGGCTTCTACTACGGCAATCTCGTGGACCCGCTCACTCGCGTGCGCCACCAGACGGAGGTGATCCTCAACACCTTCCGGCTGCGCGTCCTCGGCCTGCCCATCTGCCATGCCCTCCCGCACGCCTTCGACCTCTTCGAGGAGCACTTCCGCTCTGCCGAAGGGTTCTTCACCGTGCTCGCGATGCTGGGTGGTGCAAGCGTGCTGCGCACGCATGAGGTGCCCCTGGTCCATGCCGTGGGCCATGCGATGACGACGCTCGATGTTTCTGGAGGCTGGGATGGCTGAGGCACTCGACGATGCTCAATTGCTGGCCCTGGGTGAGCGCCTGCCGGCATGGCAGGTGGGTGATGGCCGTCTCGTGCGCGATGTCGAGGCGCCGACCTTCCCGGCTGCCATCGAGTGGGTGGTGATGATTGCCCAGGCGGCCGAAGCCATGGATCACCACCCCGACATCGACATCCGCTGGCGGCGCCTTCACCTGGAGCTCTCGACGCACTCGGCGGGTGGCCGCATCACCGATCTCGACGTCGCGCTCGCGGAGCGCATCGACGCAATCGTCGGTTAGGTCGCCTCGGCGGCCGGGGGAGGATCGGCTGCCGTGGTGTCCTCGATGAGGGCATGGCGCTTGACATAAATCTGAGTCAGCGCCAGCACCATCGCGCCGACGGGCACGGCGAGGAGCGCACCTGAGACCCCGAAGAGCGCCGCGCCGAGCAGGACGGCGACAAAGCCGTACGCCGGGTGGACATCGACGGCCTTTGCGCTGATGCGCGGCTCGATCGTGAGGTTCTCGATCTGCTGGTAGATCAGGGCGTAGACCAAGACGATGACGCCGAGCCACGGATTGCCGCTGAGCAGGCCGACGATGACCGGCAGGATGATCGAGATGTAGGTGCCGATGGTCGGGACGAACTGCGCGACGATGCCGGTCCACAGCGCCAGCGGCAGCCAGTAGGGCAGTCCGATGATGGCGAAGACGACTCCGCTGCAGAAGGAGTTGACCGCGGCCAGGATCGCGCGGGCGGCGACGTAGCGCCCGGTCTTGTCAGCGGTGATGTCCCAGACATTGAGGAAGACCGACTGCGACTGGGTGGGGAGCATGCTCGCGATGTAGCGACGCAGGCGCGGGCCGTCGGCAGACAGATAGAAGGCGATGAGCGCGAAAGTGAAGAGCCCGAAGATTCCGCCGATGAGTGACACCGCGAACCCGAAGATCCCCTTTGCGGCGTCGGCCGCGATCTGCTGGAGCGCCTCCTGGTCCAGGTTGACCTGGGCAAGCAACTCCTCGGCGGTGTAGGACTGGCCGAAGGTCTGGTTGAACCATTCGAGTCCCTGCGCCGCGAGAGCGGGCACACTCTCGACGATCTCGATGATCTGGTCGACGAGCAGCGCGCCGAAGGCAGCGAAGAAGGCAACGAGGAAGATCCCCACACCGCCCATCACGATGAGGGTGGCGAGTCCGCGGCGCATCCGCTTGCTGAGGGCGTTGACGGCCGGTGCCATGGCGAGAGCGAAGAACCACGACATGAGCACGGTGAAGATGACACCGCCGCCGTCCTCGAGGAGGAAGCGGATGAAGATGAAGATGAAGACCAGGGCCATGACGATGAAGCCGGCCCGCCAGATGAAGCCGGGGCTCACGGGCCACCCGGGCCGGGTCGTCTCGGACATGGCTTCACGCTACCGTCACGGCCAGTCAGCCCGCGGCAGGATGGGCTCGCGGCACTCTAACCGCGGTTCCGGGGCTCGTCGTGAAGCGCGAGACACGCGCACCGCGGCGGCCAAGGGCAACGTGCCGACAGACGTCGGAATGCGACGGTCAACCGCCGCGGCGGTAGTGGGCGATGATCTGGCTAAGGATCTCCTCCCACGGCTTGGGCGCCATGCCGAAGGTGACGCGTGCCGCGCTGTCGTCGACGACGAAGGGCCGATCGCGCTGGTAGGACGTCTCGGCCAGTTCCTTGATGGCGGGGGAGAAGAGGCCGAGGAGTGTGACCATCGCGCCGGGGAGTGACTTGACGGGCACATGCGGCACGCCTGCGGTGTCGGCCAGGTCGTCGACCACCTGGCGCTGGGTGCGCGGCGCATTGCTCGGGACATGCCACGCGCGGCCCCAGCCGCGCTCCTCTGCGGCCACGGTGACGAGGAGTCGAGCGGCATCGGCCGGTGCGGTCCAGGTGTGCGGCTGGTCGACCGATCCGATCAGGCTGACCGACTTGCCTTTGAGAATGCGCGGCACGACCCTGCTGGATCCGATGAGGGAGTTGTCGTTGGCACAGATGTAGTCCGAGCCGCGCACCTCCGTGGCTCGGATGCGCCCGGCGTCGTGCGCCGCCTTGGCATCAAGCCACATCTGCGAGCGCACCCGGCCCTTGGTGCCCGTCGCGGCGAGTGGCAGGGCCTCCGACATGGGCCCGTCGACGGGACCGTAGCCGTAGAGGTTGGAGCAGATCGCGAGCACGGCCCCGGTGCGCTCGGCGTAGGAGAGCATGGCGGCCGCCAGGGGAGGCCAATCCTGCGCCCAGCGGTGGTACGCCGGATTGGCGCAGTTGTAGATCGCGGCGGCCTCCGGCGCTGCTGCAAGCAGCGCATCGACGCTGGCGGCGTCGGCGGCGACGAGGCGCACTCCGGCCAGGTTGGGGCCTGAGCCATGACGGGTCACGACCACCACGTCATGGCCGTCTCCGGCTAGCAGGCGTGCGACCTCTGAACCGACCGGTCCGGCTCCGATGACGAGATGAGTGCTCACGATGATCTGCCCTTCTTCGTTCCGCTAGCGTGCGATGAGGAGAAGCCCGCCCCCGACGACCTCGATGACGAGGTAGAGCGCCGCGACCATCGACATGGACCGGTCGAGAGCTGCGGAGATAAGTCGACCCGCGGCCATCCCGAAGAGCGCGATAGCCACTGTGATGGCGATGCCTTCGCGCAGGTCGGTGTTGATGACGGCGTAGACCAGCACGCCAGCGATCGCGAGCCCGAAACCGCCATAGACGGCACGCACTTCGCTGCGGCCATCCGCCGTGAGGGAGGGGATGCCGAACTGGCGCGTCACGACCGTGGGAGAGACCAGCGCGCCGATGCCCATGAGGGCGAAGGCGATGGCGAGAAAGGTCAGTATGACGTCGCTCAGCATCCGCCTAGCCCTCGCGTAGTCCGATGCGCGCGTGCAGGCGCTTGAGCGGTCCTGGCGCCCACCAGTTGGCGTTGCCCGCGATGCGCATGAATGCCGGCACGAGCAACGCTCGGACGACCGTGGCATCGAGCAGGATCGCCACCGTCACACCGAGGCCGAGCTGCTTGATGTTGGTCGCCGAGCTCGTGAGGAAGGACGCGAAGACGATGGCAATGAGAAGTGCTGCAGCAGTGATGATGCGACCCGTGCGCTGCAGGCCGAAGGCCACCGCATCGGTGGTATTCATGCCGGCGTCGTGCTCTTCCTTGATGCGCGACAGCATGAAGACCTCGTAGTCCATCGACAGTGCGAAGGCGATGACGCCGATGAGGACGAGCGTCGGCAGATCGACGGTGCCGGTCACGGTGTAGTCCCCGGTGAGCCACTGGAGGTGTCCAGCTTGGAAGACCCAGACCAGCACGCCCAGCGTGGCGCCGAGGCTCAGCAGGTTGAGGATGAATGCCTTGATCGGGATGAGGATGCTGCCGGTGAAGAGGAAGAGGATGACCATCGTGGTGATGGCCAGCCAGAGCAAGACGATCCAGATGCGGTCGAGCACGCTGGAGGTGGCGTCATCCCACGTGGCTGCGGTGCCGCCGACGAGCGTCTCCGCTGCGGGGGAGGGGACCGCTCGGATTTCGGCTACCAACTCCGCGCCCTCGGGGTCGATGGGCCGCACGCTGCTCACCGCCTCCAAGCGCACGGCGTCGGCGGTCGTCCACGTGGCGGGGTCGGGGTTCGGCGCCACCACGGCCCCGTCGACGACAACATCGGTCGGCGTCGTGACCCGCTCCACGTCAGGCAGGAGTGAGATCTCCTCGGCGTAGGCGAGGACGTCGGCATCGCTCGACGGTTCGCGCAGGATGATGTTGTACGGCGCAGCGTCATTGCCGGGGAAGCGGTCCTGAAGGACCTGACCGGCTGCCGCGGCGGGATGATCCGGTGGCAGTGCGCGATCGTCCACCTGGCCGAAGACCGCACCGAGTGCGGGAGCAGCGAGTACGAGCAGGAAGGCGACGGTGGCGACGAGCACCGGCCAGGGATAGCGCATGACGAAGCGCGCGATGCTCGCCCAAATACCCGTGTCCTTGGGCGCGAGGTCGCCTCGCCGGACCTTGAGGCGGTTGACGTTGCGGCCGAGGATGGCGAGCAGTGCAGGGATCGCCGTGAGTGCACCGGCAATGGCGAGGAAGCTGACGGCGATGCCGGCGTAGGCGAAGGACCTGAGGAAGTACTGCGGGTAGATGAGCAGTGCCGCGAGCGCAAAGGCGACGGTGATGCCTGAGACGAAGACCGTCTTGCCCGCGCTCCCCACGGTGGCGGCGACGGCGTCGGGCACGCTCTTGCCGGCACTGAGCTCTTCTCGGAAGCGACTGATGATGAGCAGGGAGTAGTCGATGCCCAGCGCCAGGCCGAGGCCGGTGACGAGGTTGAGGGAGAAGACGGAGACGTCGGTGACCGTCGACACGATCCAGAGAGCGAAGAACGACCCGAGAATCGTGCCACCCGCGACCAGGAAGGGCAGACCGGCGGCGACCACCGATCCGAAGACGAAGAGCAGGATGAGCGCCGTGATGGGGATAGCGATCGATTCGGCGCGCGCCAGGTCGCCGGTGATGGTGTCCGTGAAGGCGTTGCCGACCACGTCGTTGCCGAAGGCGTAGACGAAGACGTCGCCCTGCTGCCCCGCGTAGGTATCGACGATGTCGGCACTGACCTTTTCCGTGTCGGCACCCTCGTCGGCATACACAAAGGCGCGTGTGGTGAGTCCGTCTTCGCTCAGCAGAGTGGGAGCACCACCGGTGGACCAGTAGGACACGACCTCCGAGACCCCGCTGACCTGGCCGATGTCGTCAAGCAGTGCCTGGGCCTGCGGCGCACCCGCATCCACGCCCTCGGGAGACTCGATGGCGAGCACGACGACGGGGTCACGCGTGCCGAACTCCTCCGCCAGGACGGTCGCGGCACGAGCGGAATCACTGGCGGGGTCGTCGAATCCTCCGGTTTGCATCGCGCCGAAGACGCGCACGCCGAAGACTCCGACGATGACGAAGACGACGAGGTAGCCGATGAGCACCGGCCAGCGGTGGCGCGCCACCCAGCCGCCGAAGCGGTAGAAGGCCGGGGCCTTGACGTCGGTTGCTACCTGGACATTGCCGGTCACGTGCATCAACTCCCAGATTGTGAGGTGGAGGGACGGCCGCCACGGACGAGCAGCCAGATACCGGTCGCGAGGAACCACAGCTGGACCACGGTGGTGCCGAGGAAGATGAGCGAGCTGGCATCCATCCCGAGGAGCTCGACGGCAGTGGCCAGGACAGCGAGGGCTGCGATCAGGCCGAAGGCGCCGATCCACAGGGGCAGGGCACGCGTCTTGAGCGCAGCGATGGCGAAGAGGCCGATGGAGATCGCCGCGAAGATGCTCACACCGAGCACCTCGCCGATCGTCCCGCCGAAGGAGTTGAGGGCCTCGAAGGTCACCGAGATGGCCGTGCGCTCCGCCTCATCGGTCGACGCGGCGTAGAGCTCGGCGAGCACGGGGACGGGCACGAGCCAGCGGATGATGCCGATGCACCGCGCGACGGTCGAGGCGATGGCGAAGCCGGTGATCATCGAGCCCAGGCCGATCGATGCTCGCGTCTTGGCGTAGCGGACCAGCAGCATCATCGTGACGGCGAAGAGCACCGAGTAGATGAGGTAGGCGACGTAGCCGAGTCGCACTGCGCCCTCGTTCTCCAGAAGTCGCGGCAGTGCCACGTCTGCGGGGTCGCTGAGGCTCTCGGGCCAGTTGATGGCGGCGCCCAGGACGGTGAGCGGCACGAAGAGGAGCAGCCCCTGGAGGACGCTCATGGATCCAGCCCAACGGGCCAGGCCCTTGCTCGCGACGTTCGGTGACTCGACGTTGCTCATGTGCGGACCCTTCCAGTAGGTGTGAACGCTGACATATGCCGTGCAGCCTGGGGGCGTGCTAGGAGAGGACGTCCTTCCTTTCGAACCGCAGGACGGCGATGCCGACCAGGACCACGAAGACGCCGACGTTGTAGGCAAGCCCGACGGCCATCTCGTCCCAGACGATGGTCGGACCCAGAGCGTCGGCCCACGCGCCCGCGTAGGTCGCCGGCAGTAACTCGCGCAGGGACCCCAGGGCATCGATGGCGTCGAGGATGTTGGCGAAGATCACGATGACCACGGCTGCCCCGACGGCGCCGAGGGGGACGTCGGTGGAGACGCTCGCGAGGAAGGCGATGCCCGCCGGGACCAGCAGTGTCACCGCGATATAGCCGGTGATGACGGCGAGTCGCACCGTCGACTCACCGGCGCCAAGCGTGCCGCTGAGCGGGCTCGCGAGCGTGCCGGTGCCGAATGCGATGAGTCCGATGACGAACGAGGCAAGCACCAGGGTGAGGAGCACCGCCAGGGTGAGCAGGATGCCGACGGTCACCTTGACGTAGAGGAACCTGCGGCGCGGGACGGGTGCCGCCAGCAGATAGCGCATCGTGCCCCACGAAGCCTCGCTGGCGACCGTGTCGCCGAGGAACATCGCGGAGAGGATCACAAGCAGGAACGCGGAGGAGAAGAAGAGCCCGCTGAGTGCGAAGTTCCACGGCCCGTTGGCCATGAGACCGAAGACATCGAAGTCCCCGTCTGCCAAGCCCCCGCCACCCGATGAGGGTCCGAAGAGCACGGCGAGTACGACGACGATCGGGAGCGCGATGACAATGCCGAATGCCACGGCCGTGCGGCGGCGGCGGACCTGGCGAATCATCTCCACGCGGACGCTCAGAGTCTGGTGCGCTGAGTAGCCCTCCATCAGCGAACCTCCTCCTCGAGCGGTCCGGCGTTGACCAGGTGATCCGAACCCACCAGGTCCATGAAGACGTCCTCGAGCTGCTGGCCACTGCGGCCGGCAAGGAGCTGCTCGACCGTGCCGGTTGCCACGACCGTGCCTCGGTGCATGACGACGACGTCGGAGCACGTCTGCTCGACTTCGCCGAGCAGGTGCGAGGAGAGGATCACCGTGCGCCCGTCCTTCGCGTACTCGCGCAGGACCTGGCGCATCTCCCGGATCTGTGGCGGATCGAGGCCGTTGGTGGGCTCGTCGAGGAGCAGGAGGTCGGGCATGCCGAGCATGGCCTCAGCGATGCCGAGGCGCTGCTTCATGCCCTGGCTGTAGGTGCGCACCTTGCGATCGATGGATGGACCGAGGCCGGCGATCTCGAGCACCTCCTCGAAGTGCGGGTCACCGGTGCGGCCGCTCGCCCGCCAGAAGATGTCGAGGTTCTGGCGGCCCGACAGGTGGGGGAGGAAGCCCGGGCCCTCGACGAAGGCGCCGATGCGCGACAGCACGGGAGCGCCCGGAGTGACGCGCTCGCCGAAGACGTAGACGCTGCCCTCGGTCGGTCGGATGAGGCCCATCGCCATGCGCATCGTCGTTGTCTTGCCCGCACCGTTGGGGCCGAGGAGGCCCAGCACGACACCGCGGGGCACGGTGAAGTCGACGCCCGCGACCGCGCGCACGCCCTTGCCGAACTGCTTGACCAGTCCCTCGATCACCATGGGGCTCTCGGCGAGGTCCGGTCGCTTCGTCGCGCCGCTCACGCGTGGTCGCAGGATGAGCAGCACGATGGCGACCGCGAGTGCGATGCCGAGGGCGATGAGCGGCCACACCCACAGGGGGAGTCCCTGCGTGCTGGCAGTCATGTCCACCTGGGGGATAAGCAGCGACGAATCAGCGAGTGTGACGGTGTAGACCGCGGGTTCCACGGGCAGGCGGTAGGCCTGGTCGGTCGTGCTCACGGTGACGATGAGCCGATCACCCGGGGCAACGTCGGTGACGATGGCGGGCAGTTCGACGTCGATGCGCTGCGGCTCGGGCCCGAGCGCGACGTTCACCGGCGCGACGAGTCCGTTGGGCAGGACGAAGGCTCCCGCCCCCGTCTGGATGCGCAGGCCGACGAAGAGCGTCGCCTGCCGCGCGACGTCGCTGGACACATCGAGGCTGATGCGCGGGGCGCCCACGATGCGGGTGGACTCAGCGAGCGGCTCGGAGAGGAACCCTGCGCCCTGGTTGGGAGCCACCCGCGCCTCGAGCAGTGAGAGCACGCCGCCGAGGGATCCGATCCCGGGCAGCGAGCTCACGGCCGCGGGCACGCCGCCGGCGGGAGCGAGGATCCGCTGCGGCGGCCCGGCGACGGCGATCGCCTGCTCGGATGTGCCGTCCAGGCCGGGGTAGTCCGCGCTGCTCAGCACGTTGACGCTCGCCGACTCTCGGTCGTCGAGTGCGTTGTTCTCCACGAGCGACGCCTCGAAGTCCAGCGACACGGCGGGCCCATCGGCCAGGTATGCCTGGAACCACGACTGTGTCAATGCCCTCAGGCGCTCGGTCTCGTTGACACCTCCGTCGTGGCCCTGGCCGTGCCAGACGACTTTCACGGGAGTGTCGGGGTTGGCCGCTCGGATCTGCTCGGCATTGGCGTTGACCTGCTGCAGCGGGAAGAGCGAGTCCGCCTGCCCGCCACCGAGCAGCGTCGGCACCGTGATGCGGTTGGTCACGCTCGCCGGCGAGGAGGCTCGCGTGAGAGCGGTCAGCTCCTCCGACACGGTGCCCGTGGTCGCCGCAGAGGTGTACGCCGCGCACCACTCGGGGGAGAAGCGACCGCACAGATCTGCCTGGCCCTGCGGTGAGTCGAGTCCGGCGCTGAAGAACACCGACGTCCACAGTTGCTTGTAGACGCCCGGGCTTTGCGCGTCGATCATGCTCTGCCCGAACAGCGATGACTCGAGGTTGTTCCACGTGATGTCTGCGGCGACTGCGTCGACGCGCTCGTCGTACCCGGCGAGGAGCAGCGCGAGGGCACCGCCGTAGGAGCCTCCGGCGACACCGACAACCGGATCGCCCGCGCTCTCGGTCGAGACGCTGGGCAACTCAGCGAGGTAGTCGATGAGGCCCGATGCATCGGCGACCTCGAACTCCGGTGAGTTCATCGAGATGAGTCCGGTGGACTCACCGAAGCCGCGCGCGGTGTAGGCGAGCACGACGAAGCCGGCATCCGCGAGCTGCTGGGCCTCCTCGGCGACCGACTCCTTGCTGCCGCCGAAGCCGTGGGCGAGGATCACCGCGGGCGCGGGAGTGACCGAGGGGACGTAGAGGTCGACGTCGAGTTCCACGGGGGTGGGGTCGGTGGCCGAGGTTGCGGCGCCGGGCAGCCGAAGCGCCTCGGTGGTCGTGGCCCGAGCCGCCGAGGGCGCCATGAGGGTGACGAGCGCCACGAGGGAGACGGCCAAGGCCCCCAGGAGTCGGCGCATCAGCCGGTCACGGTAGAGTGAACGCTGTTCATATCTCGACCTTGGCAGGAATTGTGAACGCTGTCAACATAGGGGCGTGATGAATCGCACTTACCACCACGGAGCCCTCGCCGAGGCGATGGTCGAGCAGGGGCTGTCGAGCGTCCGAGCCCAGGGGGCCGACCAGGTGTCCCTGCGATCCATTGCCCAGGCCCTCGACGTCTCACCGAGTGCCGCCTACAACCACTTCGCCGACAAGGACGATCTCCTGCGCGCCGTGGGTGCCTGCGGATTGGCTGCGCTCGACGAGCGCATGGCACGGGTGCTCGCCGCCCACCCTGCTGACACCGCAGATGCCGCGCGGGCGCGCTTCTCGGGACTCGGTCGCGCCTACCTTGCTTTCGCCATCGATGAGACGCATCTCTTCCAGCTCACGTTCGGCCCGATCTGTGCGGTCAAGGAGATGCCGCCGGAGGAGACCGCACCTTTCTGCAAGCTCATTGGCGCGCTCAACGACCTGGATCGATGGGGGCTGCTCAAGCCCGGCACGCGTGACGGTCTCGACCTCATCGTGTGGGCGGGCACGCATGGGATGGCGACGCTGCTCGTCGAAGGCGCGGTACCTCCCGACGCCGCCGATGGCTTTATCGATTCGATGTCGCGCCTCGTCATGGTGGACAGCACGTCCTAAGTCGCCCGACCAATGGATGAGGATTTGAGGGGGTTCGCCACATGAGTGACGCGACACGATGGCTCGTGGCTTTCGCCTTCATCTCCCTGCCCACCATTGCGTTCGGCGGGTACTTCCTGCTCACCATCTTGAAGCGTCAGGCGGGGACGGAAGGCATCACGCCCGTGCAGCGGGACTACTTCAGGGCGGGCCATGCGCACGCCGGCGTGTTGGTGCTGCTCGCCATCGTCGGACTGCTTGTCCTGGACTACTCGCGCTTCCCCGAATGGGCGGTGTGGGTCCTGCGCGTTGGCATTCTCATCTCGCCCCTGTTGATCTCGGGAGGGTTCTTCGGCGGCGCACCGCGCACGGCCGACGGTCCGCCGGGACCACTGGTGAAGCTCATCCCGATCGGCGCGGTGATCTTCGGCCTGTCCACCCTGGGCGTCGGTCTGAGTTTGCTCATCTCCTTCTGATCGGCGGAGGTCCGGCATGGATGAGGCGACGAAGCGCAACCGCTTCGCCATCGACGGCACCATCCCGCCCGGCATGCCCGCGAACTGGCTGACCGGGGCTGGGGCGACCCGCGCCGAACTCGCCCTCGTCTACGCGTCGGCCACCGCCGGCGCGGCGCTCGTGTGGTGGTTCTTCCAGCGTGGCGAGCCCTGGGCCGTTTGGCAGGTCGTCCTCGCGCTCGTCATCACCGCGGATCTCTTCGGCGGCGCGGTGGCCAACGCCCTCAGCTCCACCAAGCGTCAGTACCAGGCCCCGCTGCCCGCGGATGCCAAGCCGTGGGTCCACTTGGTGCGCAACCCGGTGTGGTTCACCGCCCTGCACATCTATCCCCTCCTCGCCGTTGCGCTCTACCCGGGAGGCTCGTGGTGGTGGGGGATCGGGTGGTACGCCGCGACGCTCGCCGCGGTCATCCTCGTCGCGCGCATCGTCCCGGGATACCTGCAGCGCCCCACCGCCATGGCGATCTTCGTGCTGGCCGTCCCCTTCGCACTGGAGTTCCCGGGACCGCCCGGGTGGAGTTGGCTGCCGCCGATCCTGCTGGCCAAACTCCTCCTCGCGCACGCGGTGCACGAAGAGGTCTATCGCCCCTGAAGCAGTCAGTCAGAGCCCGTCGAGCAACTCATCCCACAACGGCTCGCTGCCGCGGCGGAAGTAGCCCATGTGTCCAATGCCGGATTGCCCCAGTTCCGCGGGGCGAAGGTCGCGCACGGTGAGATCGGCGTTGGTGTAGTGAGAGAAGAACGCATCCCGCGCGGCTGGCGAGCTCCACCGGTCGTCGACGGCGTTGATGGCCGTGATGGGCACGGTCACGCGGGCGAAAAGTCCCTGCATTTCCTCACCGATTTCCGGATCGTCGAACCAGTAGCCGGGGTAGCGACACCAGCGCTTCCACTGCCGGTACACGTCGACGGGGAGATCCTCGCCAAGGCTGAATCTCTTCCACGCGAGATAGCCCTGCGTGCCGACGATCGCCGGGCCCATGACATTCCACAGGAAGGCGACGCGCAGCCTCTCGCTTCGGGGCATCCAGCCCTTCCACCCACTGCCCGTTCCGTAAGCATGCATCGTCGTCACGATTGATGGGTCGGGGAGCAGCCCGAGTGCATGGCCGCCGAAAGAGTGCGACACCAGGTGCAGCGGCAGATCGCCTGATGCTTGCTGCAGGACGCTCGCTAGGTCGAGGCGGGCCCAGTCGCGGTAGTCCATGCGGAATCCGCGGAGCGTGTGGGGAGCGGAGTCGCCGACACCCCGGTAGTCGAAGGTGATGACGTCGAAGCCGCGCTCGGCCGCGTGCGTGGCGAAGCCCCGGTAGAAGCCTTGGGGCACGCCGGTTGCCCCCGCGACGACGATCCGCGCCCGGGCGCCGTCGGCCTCGTAGTGCCGCGTGGCGATCGGGTAGCCATCGGCTGCCTGGACGATCAACGCATTACCCCCTGCCTCGTGGACGGCCACGACGCTAACTAGTACGATCGTTCTAGTCAAGGGGGTGAGCGATGTCCGCGACGCGCGACCGGATGGTGCTGGCCGCCGCCGGCCTGTTCCGCGACCAGGGCTACGACGGCACCGGATTCCGCGACGTCGTCAAGGCGGCCGGGACGAGCCAGGGCGTGATCTACCACCACTTCCCGGGCGGCAAGTCCGAGCTCGGCGTCGCCGTCTCGCTCGCGGTGGGGGAGTGGGTGGCGGCCGGCATCGAGGCGGCCTGCGCGGCGATGTCACCGAATGACGCGGTCTCCGGCGTCCTCGAGATCGTCGAGGGCAACCTGCTGCGTGGACAGGTGCGACCCGGATGCCCGATCGTCGCTGTGGCACTCGCGTCGGATGACGACAGCGGTGAGCTCCGCGCGGCAAGTGACGTCTTCTTCACGCGCGTGCGAGTAGCCATTGCTCAGTGCCTCGTCCGCGACGGCATCGACGCCGGCGAAGCCGAGGACTACGCGGCACTCGCCGTGTCCGCGGCCGAGGGAGCGGTGATCCTCAGTCGTGCACGGCGCGACGCCGAACCCTTCGATGCCACCCGCCGTGCCTTGCTCGACCAGCTCGATCGACTCACGAGAGGGAGAAGCGGTGTCGATGCAGCCCCATAACCCGGCGCTCCCTGGATCGCGACGAAGGCTGTGGCTGGTGTGGCTCCAGGTGGTCCTCGCGCTTCTCTTCGTCTACGGTCTGGCGCTCGTCGTCGCCGGGTCCTTCGCGCAGTCGCTGTTCACGCTGTTCGGCTTCGGACCGCCGACGTCGATCGAGTCGAGTGAGCTGTCCGCCTACCTCAGGCTGCCTTTCGCGGTCCTCGGGGCCGTGCTGGCGGGTTGGGCGACATTGATGTTCATCTTCGTGAGAGGCCCCTTGGCGTCTGGGGTTTCGTGGGCGTTGCCGGCCTTGGCCGTACCCCTCGCGGTGTGGTTCATTCTCGACACGGGCATGTCGCTGGTCCTGGGCTACCCGACTCACGCGCTGTTCAACG
>JBIKKK010000002.1:0-46909 GCA_044360385.1 Candidatus Nanopelagicales bacterium | reverse complement strand
GTTCGACAAGTCGGACGCCTGGGCCGAGCGCGGACTCCTCGCCCTGTGCGGCATCGGCGTCGAGCCGGGCCTGGCTGATGTCTTCGCGCGCTATGCGGCCGATCACCTCTTCGACCGGATCGAGGAAATAGGCATCCGCGACGGCGCCAACCTGCTCGTCGCGGGCTATGACTTCGCGCCGAGCTTCTCCATCTGGACGACCATCGAGGAGTGCCTCAACCCGCCGGTGATCTGGGAGCGCGATCGCGGCTGGTTCACCACGGCGCCCTTCTCTGAGCCGGAGATCTTCGACTTCCCCGAGGGGATCGGCCCGGTCGAATGCGTCAATGTCGAGCATGAGGAGGTCCTCCTCGTGCCGCGCTGGATCGACTGCGAGCGCGTGACCTTCAAGTATGGGATCGGCGACGAGTTCATCGAGGTGCTCAAGACCCTGCACAAGCTGGGCCTGGACAGCACCGACCCCGTCGATGTCCGCGGCGGTCGGGTGAGCCCGCGCGATGTGGTCGCCGCCTGCCTGCCCGATCCGGCGGGCCTCGGGGACAAAATGTCGGGCAAGACGTGCGCGGGCACCTGGGTCACGGGGACGGGCAAGGACGGCCAGCCTCGCGAGGTCTACCTCTACCACGTCGCCGACAACGAGTGGACTATGCGCGAGTACGGCACCCAGGCGGTGACCTGGCAGACAGCGATGAACCCTGTCATCGCGCTGGAATTGCTGTCGGCGGGCACGTGGGCAGGCGCGGGAGTGCTCGGGCCGGAGGCCTTCGACGCGGTGCCCTACCTCGACCTCATGAGCGAGGGCTACGGCCAGTCATGGGGTCTGCGCGAGGGGGGATAGCCCTTCATTAGGCGCCGTAGGTGACCGGGATCGTCCCGGCGTCCGCGGCGGCCTTGAGGTCGGCGTAGTCCGCGGCATTCTGCTCGGCGTAGGCCCGTGCGAAGGATCTCATCGCGTCGTCGAAGGCACCGACATCACCGATATAGGTCGCGATGGCAATTCGGTCTCCGGAGCGGGCATGGCCCTTGGCGAGCGTCGCGCCACAGAGGCGCCCGTACAGCCCGAGGCCAACGGCATCGAGGGAGTCCACGTCCACAGACGCTTTCCAGTCCCGCAACTGCCGCACGTAGTAGCTCTCGCCTGCGAGGTTGCTCCAGCCGAGGAAGATGTCGCTAGCGGTCTGCAGGATGCGCTGGCCCTGGACCACGCGCTCGCTGTGCTCGTCGTAGAGACTCGGTTGGGTGTAGGGCTCGAGTACCGATGCCGTCGCCTGCTTGACCTGCAGGATGAGGAGGTCGGATGGGTCCCTTCCCTGCAGGAGTATGACCCAGGCGCCCGTGCCGACGCTGCCGACGCCCACCACCTTGCGTGCGAGATCCACGTAGTTGTACTGCGAAAGGAGGTGACGGCGATCGGGAAGCAGGCTCGCGACGTACGACTTCCAAGCGTCGGGGACGCTCTCTGCGGCGTCATGCGCGGAAGGGCTGGCATGCGTCATGAGCGTTTCGGCCCGTTGGATAACCGGTGGGTCGTCGATGAACTGCCGCCGGCCGTTGACCACGCGGGTGAGCTTGTCTGCTGCCTGCAGCGACGTGCGGGTGCGAGCCTTGCTGAGGCCCTTGGTCGAGGATTTCCTGCGCTTCTTGTCCAGACGGGGGAGCACCGCCTCGACAATCGCGTCAATGTCGAACATGGCGTACCAGACGTCGAGGTTGGCCCGGCTCGCGAAGGACTGCATGGCCTCCCGGTAACCGAGGAGAGTCTGGTCCAGAACGGCAGTGCGCTGCTTCTTGGTGAAGCCGCGGTCGAGGGCGGCCACCTCCATGCTCGTGATGAGTCTCTTGACGTCCCACTCAAAGGGCCCCGGATGCGTCTCATCGAAGTCGTTGATGTCGAAGACGAGGTGGCGCTCTGGGCTCGCGAAGCCACCGAAGTTGGACAGGTGGGCGTCGCCGCACAGTTGGACCTGGAGGGGGGAGCGCACCTGCTGAGAAAGGTCGCTGGCCATGGGCAGCGCGGCGCCGCGGAAGAAGGTGAAGGGAGAGACCAGCATTCGGCCGTACCGCACGGGCACAAGCTCTGGGATGCGGGATGCCGACTGGCTCTCGAGCAGCGCAACGGTGTCGGGGCGGTTGGGCGCCGGGGAGTACTCGCCAAGTGCCTCAGGGGGCACCTGGGCACGCGCCCGCGCGCCTAGGGCGGCGTGTTCCTCCTCGGTGATCATCGACCTTGATGCCGAGCCGGCATCGTTGGCCGACGCGGTCACGGCGAAGACTCAGTTGTCGAAGGCGGCGGCGACGATGTCGAGGCCCTCGCGCAGCAGGTCATCGGGGATGGTGAGCGGCGGAAGGAAGCGCAGCACGTTGCCGTAGGTGCCGCAGGTGAGGGTCACCACGCCCTGCGCGTGCGCGGCCTTCGACACGCGGCCAGCGAGCTCGGGATCCGGATCCATGGTGCCCGGCTTGACCAACTCGATCGCGATCATCGCGCCGCGGCCACGGATGTCACCGACCTCGGGGTGCGCGGCCTGGAGGGCCTCGAGGCGCTCGCGCATGATCGCCTCGACGACGAGGGCGCGGGAGTTGAGGTCCTCCTCCTCCATGGCCTCGATCGAGCCCAGGGCGGCGGCGCAGGCGATGGGGTTGCCGCCGTAGGTGCCGCCGAGTCCGCCCACATGCACGGCGTCCATGATCTCGGCGCGTCCGGTGACGCCCGCGAGGGGCAGTCCGCCGGCAATGCCCTTGGCCGTGGTGATGAGGTCGGGGACGACGCCCTCGTGCTCACTGGCGAACCACTGGCCGGTGCGGCAGAAGCCCGACTGGATCTCGTCGGCGACGAAGACGATGCCGTGCTGCTCGGCGTAGGCCTTGAGGGCCGGAAGGAATCCGGGCGCGGGGACGATGAAGCCACCCTCGCCCTGGATGGGCTCGATGATGATGGCGGCGATATTGGCCCCGCCGATCTCCTTCTCCATTTTGGTCGTCGCCCACGAGGCCACCTCGGCACCGGTGTGCGGGCCGTCGCGGAAGGGATAGGACATCGGCATCCGGTAGACCTCGGAGGCAAAGGGACCGAAGGACTGCTTGTAGGGCATGTTCTTGGCGGTCAGCGCCATCGTGAGGTTGGTGCGGCCGTGGTAGCCGTGATCGAAGACGACGACGGCCTGGCGCTTGGTGTACGCGCGCGCGATCTTGACGGCGTTCTCGACGGCCTCAGCACCTGAGTTGAAGAGGGCCGAACGCTTCGCGTTATCGCCGGGGGTGAGGCGGTTGAGCGCCTCGCACACCTCGACGTAGCCGGAGTAGGGCGTGACCATGAAACACGTGTGAGTGAAGTCGGCGACCTGGCTCTGCACGCGCTCGACAACCCGCGGATGGGAGTTGCCGACCGTGGTGACGGCGATGCCCGAGCCGAGGTCGATGAGGGAGTTGCCGTCGACATCGACGATCACTCCGCCACCGGCGCGCTCGACGAAGACGGGCATGGTGCCGCCGACGCCAGCCGACACGGCCGCGGTACGCCGCTCCATCAGGGCGCGTGAGCGCGGGCCCGGGAGCTCGGTCACGAGCCGCCTCTCCTGGGGGATATCGGTCACGGGGGGAAGCAGGGTGTCGGTCATAGGGATGAGCGTAGGACAATCAGGTCGTGGCCGAGAGACGAGATGTGATCATCCTCGGCAGCACGGGCTCGATCGGGCGCCAGGCCCTCGACGTGATCGAGCGCAATCCCGAGCGCTTCCGCGTGACCGGCCTCTCGGCAGGAGGGGGCCAGCCGGACCTCCTGGCGGAGCAGGCCCGCCGTCACGGGGTGACCGAGGTGGCCGTGGGCGAGGTCGAGTCGGCCGACCTTGCCGGTCAGCCCTGCGATGTCGTCCTCAACGGTCTGGCGGGCGCCGCCGGACTCCTGCCCACCCTGCGCGCCCTGGAGGCGGGCAGCGCGCTCGCGCTCGCCAATAAGGAATCGCTCATCATCGGCGGCCCGCTCGTGCGCGATCGTGCGCGACCGGGACAGATTCGTCCGGTCGACTCCGAGCACTCCGCATTGGCGCAGTGCCTGATGTCCGGCAGTCATGCCGAGGTGTCGCGACTCATCCTCACCGCGAGCGGTGGGCCCTTCCGCGGCTGGTCACGGGAGCAGCTCGCCGCGGTGACTCCCGCGCAAGCGCTCGCGCATCCTACCTGGAGCATGGGCCCGCTGGTCACCGTCAACTCTTCGACCCTCGTCAACAAGGGACTCGAGGTCATCGAGGCGCACCTGCTCTTTGACATCCCCTTCGAGAGGATCGACGTAGTGGTCCATCCGCAGTCGGTGGTGCACTCGATGGTGGAGTTCGTCGACGGGTCCACCATGGCCCAGGCCAGCCCCCCGGACATGCGCCTGCCCATCGCGTGGGCTCTGGGCTGGCCGCAGCGCGTCGCCGATGCCGCACCGGGCTGTGATTGGTCCGAAGCGGCCACGTGGGAGTTCCTGCCCGTCGATCACGAGGCCTTCCCAGCCGTGGGCGTCGCCCGGCGCGCCGGCGCGGCCGGGGGCACCGCTCCCGCCGTATTCAACGCGGCCGATGAGGTCTGCGTCGCGGCCTTCCTCGAGGGGATCCTGCCCTACCCGGGGATCGTCGAGGTCGTCTCCGCCGTGCTCGACGAGCACCTTGGGCGCGCATCGGGCACGGGAAGGGAGGACGATGGGAACCCGGGCAGGGTCGAAGGCGTCCTCACTCTCGACGATGTGCTCGGAGCTGATGCCTGGGCGCGCGGTCGCGCCGAGGACATGATCGCGTCTCGCTGAGGCGGGAGATCAGCAGGGAGGAGGAACGCACATGTGGGAGATCGTCGGCATCGTCGCGTTCTTCTTGCTCATCCTCGCCTCCATCGCCCTGCATGAGCTTGGCCACCTCGTCCCCGCCAAGAAGTTCGGGGTCAAGGTCACGGAGTACATGGTCGGCTTCGGCCCGACCGTGTGGTCCAAGCGCAAGGGCGAGACGTCGTACGGCATCAAGGGGATCCCGGTCGGGGGCTACATCCGCATGGTTGGCATGCTCCCGCCGCCCAAGGGTGCGCCCGAGGGCACGGCCCGCTCCATGTCCACCGGGCGCTTGGCGCTGATGGTCGAGGATGCGCGCCGTCAGTCCCTCGAGGAGATCGCGCCCGGCGACGAGGATCGCGTCTTCTACAAACTCCCGGTGCACAAGCGCGTGATCATCATGCTTGGCGGACCGGTGATGAATCTCCTGCTCGCCTTCTTCCTCTTCGCCGCGGTGCTCGTGGGCATCGGCGTGCCGCAACCGAGCCTTGCTGTCTCGGCTGTCGTGCCGTGCCTGCCCACCGTGGAGGTCCCCTCGGGCCAGCCCGACGCGGCGGGGGAGTGCCCGACCGGGGCGTCCCCGGCGGCATTGGCCGGGCTGCAGACGGGCGACCTCATCACGGCGTACAACGGCACCGCCCCGGCGTCCTGGGATGAGCTCACCCAGCAGATTCGGGAGGAGGGGGCCGCCGACGGCGTGCTCACCGTCCAGCGCGCCGATGGCACCACCGTGGATCTCCCGGTGAGCACCGTCGAGGTCACGCGCCCGGTCTACGACGATGCCGGCAATCCCACCGGTGCCACCCAGACGACCGGCTTCCTCGGAGTGCGTCCCGAGATCGAGTACGTCGCCCAGCCGTGGTCGGCAGTCCCCGCGCAGATGTGGGACCTCACCGCGAGATCCGCCGTGGCCCTCGTGTCTCTGCCGGTGCGCGTCTACGAGCTCGTCACGGAGACTCTCGTCGGCGGAGGAGAGCGCCAGATCGACAGCCCGGTGAGCGTTGTAGGTGTCAGCCGCCTCGGCGGTGAAGTCGTCGCGTCGGAAGAGCCGGTCGAGGCCAAGCTCGCGATGTTCCTCGGCCTCGCCGCATCACTCAATCTCTTCCTCTTCCTCTTCAATCTGCTGCCGATCCTGCCCCTCGATGGCGGCCACGTCGCCGGAGCGCTCTACGAGGGCTCCCGCCGCCAGTGGGCCCGCGTGCGCCGCAAGCCGGACCCCGGGCCGGTCGATGTGGCTCGGCTGCTTCCGGTCGCCTACGTGGTCGCGGTAGCGCTGGTCGTGGTGGGCGCGATCGTGATCTTCGCCGACCTGGTCAAGCCGATCACCCTGGGCTGACGCATCACCCTGGGCTGACGCATCACCCTGGGCTGACGCATCACCCTGGGCTGACGCCGGGATGTCGCCAGCGCCAGAGTCGGGGATACTGGCGGGGTGAGCATCGACCTCGGACTGCCTGCCGCGCCTCCGCCCACCCTGGCGCCTCGCCGCGTGACCAGGCAGCTCCTGCTGCGTCACCCCACGCACCCCGTCAAGGTCGGGGGCGACGCGCCGGTGAGCGTCCAGTCCATGACGACCACGCTGACGTCGGATGTCAATGCCACCCTCCAGCAGATTGCCGAACTGACGGCCGCCGGGTGCCAGATCGTGCGCGTGGCAGTGCCCAGTCAGGACGACGCCGACGCTCTGCCCCAGATCGCACGCAAGTCGGGCATCCCGGTGGTCGCCGACATCCACTTCCAGCCGAAGTACGTCTTCGCGGCGCTCGAGGCGGGCTGCGCCGGCGTGCGCGTCAACCCGGGCAACATCAAGCAGTTCGACGACAAGGTCAAGGAGATCGCGCGGGCAGCCAACGACACGGGCACGCCGATCCGCATTGGTGTCAACGCCGGGTCGCTCGATAAGCGCCTGCTCGAGAAGTACGGCAAGGCGACGCCCGAGGCACTGGTCGAGTCGGCACTGTGGGAGGCGTCGCTCTTCGAGGAGCACGGCTTCGGCGACATCAAGATCTCGGTGAAGCATCATGACCCGGTCGTGATGGTGCAGGCCTACCGTCTGCTCGCTGCCCAATGCGACTATCCCTTGCACCTCGGGGTCACCGAGGCTGGCCCTGCGTTCCAGGGCACGATCAAGTCCGCCGTCGCGTTCGGCGCCCTGCTCTCGCAGGGTATTGGCGACACCATCCGCGTCTCCCTCTCGGCGCCACCGGTGGAGGAAGTCAAGGTCGGCATCGGGATCCTGGAGTCGCTCAACCTGCGGCAGCGCGGTCTCGAGATCGTGTCCTGCCCCTCCTGCGGGCGTGCGCAGGTCGACGTCTACACACTGGCCGAGCAGGTCACCGCCGGTCTTGAGGGCCTCGAGGTGCCGTTGCGTGTCGCGGTCATGGGCTGCGTGGTCAACGGACCCGGTGAGGCCCGGGAGGCCGACCTCGGTGTCGCCTCCGGCAATGGCAAGGGCCAGATCTTCGTGCGCGGCGAGGTGATCAAGACCGTCCCCGAGCATCAGATCGTCGAGACGCTCATCGAGGAGGCAATGAAACTGGCCGAGGAGATGGGTGATGACAGCTCCGGCGATCCCGTCGTCACCGTCCGCTGAGCGCGACGGCCTCGTCCGGCCACTGGAGTTCGCCGACCTGCCCGACCTGGACCGTCTCCTCGAAGCCGACCCCATCGCCCACTGCTTCGTCGCCTCGCGCCTCGACGAGTCCCGCGCGGGGGATCGCTGGGGCCGCGGCCGTCTCGCCGCTGACTTCTGGGTCGTGGAACGACGCGGTCGCTGTGTCGCCGCACTGCACATCGGGGCCAATGTCGTCCCCATCGCGACGGATGACGCGGCTCGGACGGCACTCGCGGAGAAGCTGCGTCGGTCGGGTCGCCGTGGATCATCCCTGGTCGGTCCGGCGGAGGAAGTGCTCGACCTGTGGCGTCGACTCGACGGCGCCTGGGGACCGGCCCGCGAGGTGCGCGCCCGACAGCCACTGCTCGCCATCGATCGACCACCGCGCATCCCCGCCGATCCCGACGTCAGGCTGGTGCGCTCCGACGAAGTCGACATCCTCGTGCCCGCCTGCATCGCGATGTTCACGGAGGAGGTCGGCATCTCGCCGGTGTCCGGAGGGGCAGGCGCGGCGTACCGTGCTCGCGTCGCAGAACTCGTGCGCGCGGGACGCGCCGTGGCCCGCATCGAGGATGGCCGCGTGGTCTTCAAGGCCGAGATCGGTGCCGCCTCCGCTCGGGCATGTCAGGTGCAGGGAGTCTGGGTGGCTCCCGAGAGACGCGGCGAGGGGCTGAGTGCACCGGGCATGGCCGCGGTAGTAGAGATTGCCCGGCAGCGCGTCGCGCCTATCGTGAGCCTCTACGTCAACGACTACAACACCGTCGCCCGGCGCTGCTACGACGCGGTGGGCTTCCGGGGAGCGGGAGAGTTCGCCACGGTCCTCCTCTAGCGGGAGACCGGCCCGGTATCCTCGGGCACCGTCGTTTAAGGGAGTGCCCGTGCTGCTGCGAATGTCCCAGCTCTTCGTGCGCACGCTCCGCGATGACCCCGCGGACGCCGAGGTGCCCAGCCATCGGCTCCTCGTGCGCGCGGGCTACGTCCGTCGGATTGCCCCGGGCGTCTTCTCGTGGCTGCCGCTCGGCTACATCGTCTACCGCAATATCGAGTCGATTGTGCGCGACGAGATGGATCTGGCGGGCTTCCAGGAGGTGCACTTCCCGGCGCTCCTACCGCGCGAACCCTACGAGCGGACCCAGCGGTGGGAGGAGTACGGCGACAATCTCTTCCGCCTTCAAGACCGCAAGGGTGGCGACTACCTCCTCGGGCCGACGCATGAGGAGATGTTCACCCTCATGGTCAAGGGCGAGTACTCGTCCTACAAGGACCTGCCGCTCGTGATCTACCAAATCCAGACGAAGTACCGCGACGAGGCGCGGCCGCGTGCGGGCATCCTGCGCGGGCGCGAGTTCGTCATGAAGGATTCCTACTCATTCGACGTCGACGACGCCGGACTTGAGCGCTCCTACCTTCGCCATCGCGACGCCTACATCTCGTGCTTCGCACGGCTCGGTCTCGACTTCGTCATCGTGTCTGCCCAGTCCGGTGCCATGGGCGGGTCACAGAGTGAGGAGTTCCTCGCGCCGACTGACTCGGGCGAGGACACCTATGTCCGCTGCACCGCCTGCGACTATGCGGCCAATGTCGAGGCCTTCGTCACCGCGCCCATTCCCGCTGCGGACACGTCGGCGCTCCCGGCCGCGCAGGTGCACGACACGCCCGATACCCCCACGATCGCGACCCTCGTGGACGTGTCCAATGCGCGTGCCGACCTGCGCCACCCGGATCGCGACTGGACGGCCGGAGACACCCTCAAGAACGTCGTCTTCATGGCGGACTACCCCGATGGCAGTTCCGCACCCCTGGCCATCGGCGTCCCCGGCGATCGCGAGGTGGACGTCAAGCGACTCGAGGCCGCACTCCATCCGGTCGCCCTGCGGCCCTTCGAGGAGGCTGACTTCCCGAAGTACCCGGCGCTGGTCAAGGGATACATCGGCCCGGGAGCCCTCGGGGGCGAAGGCAATGTGCGCTATCTCGTCGACCCCCGCGTCGCGGTGGGCACGGCATGGATCACCGGTGCCAATGACAAGGGTCGTCACGTCTACGGGCTCGTGCGCGGGCGCGACTTCGATGTCGATGGCGAGATCGAGGCGGTGGAGATCGTCGAGGGCGATCCATGCCCTCGTTGCGGTGCCGACATCGAGATCGCTCGCGGGATCGAGATCGGCCACATCTTCCAGCTGGGCCGCAAGTACGCCGATGCCCTCGGACTCACCGTCCTCGACGAGAACGGCAAGCAGGTCACGGTGACGATGGGTTCCTACGGCCTGGGTGTGTCACGCGCGGTGGCGGCCGTTGCCGAGCAGCACCATGACGGCAAGGGGCTCGTGTGGCCGCGCGCCGTGGCGCCGGCCGATGTGCACGTGGTGGCCACGGGCAAGGACGACGCGCCCTTCGAGGCGGCTGAGGCCTTGGCCGAGGAGGTCACCGGTCGCGGTGTGCGCGTGCTCCTCGATGACCGGCGCGGCGTATCCCCCGGGGTGAAGTTCAACGACGCCGAGCTCATTGGCGTGCCCACCATCGTCGTCGTGGGCAAACGACTTGCCGATGGCCTCGTGGAGCTGCGCGACCGCTCCAGTGGCGACTCCGTGGATGTGCCGGTCGGTGAGATCGCCGACCGCCTCGTCGCCCTCGTGAGTGCATGACGGTCGACGCCGTCGTCTTCGACTGGGGTGGGACGCTCACGCCCTGGCACGACATCGATCTCGTCGAGCAGTGGTCGGCGTACGCCGTGGTCTACGCCCCCTCGGATCACGGCCTGGCCGAGCGTCTCGCCGCTGCCGAGGTGAGCCTCTGGCGCAAGCAGCAGGCATCCCGCGGGGCCAATGGCACGGGCACGCTCGATCATGTCTTCGCTTCCTGCGGAGTCGACATTTCCGAGGCGCGGCATGGCTTCGCGCTGGCTTCCTACCTCGAGGCATGGGATCCACACACGCTCGCCGATCCCGATGCGCGCCCTCTCCTCGAGGCCCTGAGGTCGGCGGGTATCCGCGTGGGCGTGCTCTCCAACACCCTGTGGCCGCGGTGGCACCATGAGGCGGTCTTCTCTCGCGACGGTCTCACCCCGTTCATCGACGCGGCGGTCTACTCCAGCGAGATACCCGTGGCGAAGCCCCATGCCGATGCCTTCCGCGCGGCGATCGTGGCCGTCGACTCGGTCCCTGCCCGGACGGTGTTCGTGGGCGACCGACCCTGGGACGACGTGCACGGTGCGCAGCAGGCCGGGATGCGCGCCATCCTCATCCCGCATTCGCGCCTCGGCGATCAGGCCGTCGACATCGACGTGGTGCCGGATGCCGTGGTCGAACGACTCTTGGACGTTCTCGACATCGTGCTGTCCTGGCAGGGGTCTCGATGACACCGGAGTGGTACGTCATCGTGCTGCTCTGCGTGGTCGCGGCGGCCGCAGGCTGGGTCGATGCCGTGAGCGGTGGGGGAGGGCTCCTCCAGTTGCCGGCGCTGCTGCTGGCGACACCCGCTGACAAGCCGGCCCTGGCTCTCGGTACCAACAAGCTCTCGTCGATCTTCGGGACATCCGCCGCGGCGATCACCTACGGGCGCATCGAGATGCCGCGACTACGCACGGCGCTGCCGATGGCCGGCGCAGCCTTTGCCGGGGCCGCACTCGGGTCCTTCGTGGCGATCCATCTGCCCGCGGCCGTATATCGGCCGATCATCCTCGTGGCTCTGATCCTGGTCTGGCTCTTCATTGCCTTCCGACGCGACTTCGGGATGAGCGCGCGGGAGGTCTCCCGGCGGCGACATCTCGTCACGGCGATCGTTGGCGGCCTGGTCATCGGCTTCTACGACGGAGCGGTGGGCCCGGGGACCGGATCCTTCCTCATCGTCTTGCTGGTTGCGGCGGTCGGCTACACCTTCCTGCAGGCGTCGGCCACCGCCAAGATCGTCAATGTTGGCACGAACGCCGCTTCGCTCATCGTCTTCGGGCTCAGCGGTTCGGTGCTGTGGATCGTCGGTCTGCTCATGGCCGCGTGCAATGTGGCGGGGGCCATCGTCGGTGCGCGCACGGCGATCGCCCGCGGCAGCGGCTTCGTGCGCATCGTCTTGCTCGCGGTCACGGGAGCCTTGATCGCCGTCCTTGCCTGGCAGACGGTCGTCACGCTCTAGGTGAAGTGACGGGGGCGATTATCGGCCGGGGAAGGCCGCCGTCGAGCCGCCCCAGGCGATGGAGCGGACCGAGCATTCGCAAGCGGAGAGCACGGCATTGCGACGCTCGCCTCCTGTCACCGCAGCGGCGAGGTCGGCGTACGTCGCTGCGAGACGCGCCTCGACCCCGGCGAGCAGCGCGCGTGCTGACTCGGCGGAGTCGACCGGACCGCTCACGAATCCTCCGGGTGCACCTGACTCGTCGGCGTCCGATGCCGAGCCGCGCAGCACGAGGACGCGTGCCCGGTGGGCCGCGAGTCCGCCCAGGGCCAGGTCGCGATCATTGCCCTCGAGCCAGGGTCCCGCGACGCCGTAGGCGTACACCGCTGCCTCCTCTCCGAGGATCGCGGACTGCAGTGCCGTGTCGGCAGTGGGCCTCACGTCAGTCCTCGCAGGTACTCCGCATGCCCGGCCTCGGACGCGGCGATGAGGGCCGTGAGCCTGGCGAGATCCTCTGCGGCAGCGGCCTCGCATGCCGCAGTGCGCTGGCCCACCGCACGCTTCTCGGCATCCGTCAGGGCGGCCAGAGCCTCGGTGCGCGAGCCGACGACCGGAGGAGCGGCTGGGGTCGGGGTGACTCCCATGGCATCTGCGTGCTCGCGGTGCTCGTCGCGGAGTGCAGCGAGGTCCGACGCCAGGGCGGGATGGGCAGCGATCACCGCGTCGTACAACGCGATGAGAGAGGCCTCGTCAGCGGCCACCGCGGCACGCACCTGCGCGTCAGCGTCGGGTGCCGGTGCGTCGGAGCTATCGGAAGGCTCCGGTCCCGGGGCCGGAGTGCACGCCGCGGCGATGAGTGAGGCGCCCACGAGGGCCGAACCGCCAAGGAGGGCTCGGCGGGTGAGGCGCGCACCCGGCGGCGGGGGCGCCTCGGGGGTCTCGGGACCATGCACGCCGGTCAGCATGCCACGGGAGGAGGTACCCTCAGGCTGTCGGCTTCGGCGCGCCGCGGTGAGCACGTGCCCGTCGGCCCGCGAAGTCAAAATGCAACAGGATGCGACACGTGAATAACTGACACGTGAACAGGCGTGACGAGGGAGGTGCCATGGGAGGTCCCTCGCGTCACGGTGGAGACGTGGCGGTTCGCCTCGCAGTGGAGCCTGTCGTCACCGCACTCGGCCTCGATCTCGAGGATCTCGACGTGCAGTCCTCAGGACGTCGTCGGCGTGTGAGCGTCGTCGTCGATCGCGACGGTGGCGTCGACCTCGACGGCATCGCCGCTGCGAGTCGTGCCGTGTCCGAGGCGCTGGACGCCAGTGATGCGATGGGTGCTGACGCCTACACCCTCGAGGTCACCTCCCCGGGGATCGATCGGCCTCTCACGCTGCCGCGGCACTGGCGGCGCAACGTCGGTCGTCGTGTCAGGGTCGTCCTCACGGACGGCTCGACCTGGGATGGGCGCATCAGGGGAGCGGATGATGATGCGCTCGTCGTCGCCGCGGATGAGCGCGGCACCGCAGAGACGGCGGAGCGGCGTACCCCCTGGTCCGACGTCGTCCGCGGCGAGGTCCAGGTGGAGTTCAAGCGACCGGAGCAGTCGCCTTCCGGTGACCACACGGCGGACCAGGAGGAGGCGTGATGGACATTGATGTCAATGCGCTCAAGGCACTCGTGCGCGAGAAGGAACTCTCCTGGGACCTCGTCGCCGACTCGATCGAGCAGGCCCTCCTCATGGCGTATCAGCGCACCGAGGGGGCGTCCGCCGACGCGCGCGTCGAATTGGACCGCAAGACGGGGCACGTCACCGTCTGGGCGCGTGAAGCCGCACCCGTCGGCGAGCAGGTGGCGGGCGAGGCCCTGCCGGAGTCCAAGGAGTACGACGACACCCCCACGGACTTCGGGCGCGTTGCTGCCGCCACTGCGCGCCAGGTGCTGCTGCAGCGGCTTCGGGACGCGGAGAGTGACCGGACGTTCGGGGAGTTCTCCGGTACCGAGGGCGATCTCGTATCCGGCGTCATCCAGCAGGGCAGCGATCCTCGCGTCGTCCGAGTCGACCTGGGCAAGGTGGAGGCCGTCCTGCCTCCATCGGAGCAGGTCCCCGGGGAGACCTATCCCCACGGCACGCGCATCAAGTGCGTCGTCACGAGCGTGCGCAAGGGCCCGCGTGGCCCGCAGGTCACCGTCTCGCGATCGCACCCCGGGCTTGTCCGCGGACTCTTCGCGCTTGAGGTGCCCGAAATTGCCGACGGGTCCGTGGAGATCGCGGGCCTGGCGCGCGAGGCCGGGCATCGCACCAAGATCGCCGTCCGATCCACGGTGCCGGGCCTCAACGCCAAGGGAGCTTGCATCGGCCCGATGGGCCAGCGTGTGCGCCAGGTCATGAGCGAGCTCGGAGGCGAGAAGATCGACATCGTCGACTTCAGCGAAGACCCCGCCGAGCTCATCGCCCACGCCCTCTCACCGGCTCGCGTGAGCAAAGTGGAGGTCGTCGACCTGGCCGCCCGAGCGGCTCGAGTGACCGTGCCGGACTACCAGCTCTCCCTGGCCATTGGGCGCGAGGGGCAAAATGCCCGACTCGCCGCCAGGCTCACGGGTTGGCGGATCGACATTCGGCCCGACACGGAGCCGGCGGTGCCCGGCGGGTCGGCGGAGCCGCCCCTGTCGGGCTCTCCTGCCCAAGCACCTCCCCCCGAGGCTGGCGAGGGAGCCGCGCCGTCCTGATGGCACCGGTGCCCGGTGGCGGCCCCAGCGGCGTTACACTCGGGCGTCCGAGTGGATCTGACCCGGGACCGATGTGAGCGCAGCCCGCACCTTAAGCGTGCGCACCTGCATCGGGTGCCGTGGGAGGAGCTCACCGGAAGGCCTCCTCAGGGTGGTCCTCGACGCCGGGGCGGTGAGCCCCGACCCGGAGGCCATCCGTCCAGGCCGGGGAGCGTGGTTGCACCCCGGCTGCCTGGAGGCCGCCGAGCGCCGCAAGGCGTTCACTCGCGCGCTGCGGGCGACCGCGACACCGGATCTCACGGTGTTGAGGGAGTTCGTGGAGCGCATGCAGTCGTCCGAAGAACCGTAGTCGCGTAGCCGCAGAGATGGGGCATCCGAGGATGAGCCACCGATGAGCACCCAGCCATGAGCAGGGTCGTCCAGCACTGACGGTCCGGCCGCGCGCCCGTAGCGCGCTCCCGGACCAAAGACAGGAGAGTCGTGTCGAAGGTCCGGGTCTACGAGCTCGCTAAGGAGCTCGGAGTCGAGAGCAAGGTCGTGCTCGCCAAGTTGGCGGAGCTCGGCGAATTCGTGCGCTCGGCATCATCCACGGTCGAAGCGCCCGTCGTGCGCAAGCTCAAGGACGCCATGCCGGCGGCGCCGGCTGCTGAGGCGAAGCCAAAGCGCGCCACCAAGAAGGCGGCCGCACCCAAGGAGCCGCCACCCGCGCCCGATGAGGCCGCGGCGGTTGCTGTAGCGGCTGTTGTCGAGGCGCCCACCGTGTCGGAGCCCCCTCCTGCGCCCCCCGCATCGGAGCCGAGCACGCCCGCAGCCCCTGCGGCTGCGGCCCCCACCCAGCCGGGCTCAGAGGACGCCGAGACCACGCGCCCGGCCCGGCCCGCGGGACCGCGCCCGGGCAACAACCCCTTCACGGGCAACGTCGCCGCCCGCGAGGCACCTCGACCTGCAGCCCCGCGCCCCGGCAACAACCCCTTCACCGGCAACACGGGCATGGGCCGCCCCGCGCCAGCGGTGCCCGGCATCCCTCGGCCCACCCCGGGCATGATGCCCCGGGTCCCCGGTGTGCCCAGGCCCGCGTCACGTCCCGGCGGCGCGCCTGGCGGTGCCCCCGGTCGTCCCGGCGGTGCCCCCGGTCGTCCCGGTGGTGCTCCCGGTCGTCCCGGCGGTGCCCCCGGCGGTCGCGGACCGGGTCGCCCGGGCGGCGGCTTCGGTGGTGGCCCGGGTGGTGGCGGTCCCGGCGGTGCGCCGGGTGGCGCTCCCGGTGGTGGCTTCGCCGGTCGTCCTGGAGGCCGTGGTGGCCCCGGTGGTCGCGGTGGCACGGCCGGTGCCTTCGGTAAGCCGGGTGGTCGGCCTTCACGTGGCCGCAAGTCCAAGCGCGCCAAGCGCCAGGAATTCGACAACATGCAGGCACCGACGATCGGTGGGGTGCGTCTGCCCCGCGGCAACGGTCAGGTCGTGCGCCTGCCCCGCGGTGCGAGTCTTACCGACTTCGCAGAGAAGATCGATGCGAGCCCCGCAGACCTCGTGACCGTGCTCTTCAAGCTCGGCGAGATGGTCACCGCGACCCAGTCCGTCGATGACGACACCCTGAAGCTCCTCGGTGGCGAGTTGGACTTCGACGTCCAGGTCGTCTCGCCGGAGGACGAGGACCGCGAGTTGCTGGAGTCCTTCTCCCTCGACTTCGGCGAGGACGAGGGAGATGAGGCGGATCTCATGCCGCGTCCGCCCGTCGTTACGGTCATGGGTCACGTCGATCACGGCAAGACGAAGCTGCTCGACGCTATCCGCAAGACCAATGTCGTCGCCGGTGAGGCGGGTGGCATCACCCAGCACATCGGCGCCTACCAGATCATCGCCCACCCGGGCGAAGCCGAGCGGCCCATCACCTTCATCGATACGCCGGGTCACGAGGCCTTCACCGCGATGCGCGCTCGCGGCGCGCAGGTCACTGACATCGCCGTGCTCGTCGTCGCTGCCGATGACGGCGTGAAGCCCCAGACCATCGAGGCGCTCAACCACGCCCAGGCGGCTGAGGTGCCGATCGTGGTCGCGGTCAACAAGGTCGACAAGGAGGGTGCTGATCCCTCCAAGGTCCGCGGTCAGCTCACCGAATTCGGACTCGTAGCCGAGGAGTACGGCGGCGAGACGATGTTTGTTGACGTTTCCGCGGTGAAGGGCAGCGGGATCGACGAGCTGCTCGAGGCGATCTTGCTCACGGCCGACGCCGCCCTCGACCTGCGTGCCAACCCGGATCAAGATGCCCAGGGCGTCGCGATCGAGGCCCACCTCGACCGCGGCCGGGGTCCCGTGGCCACCGTTCTGGTCCAGCGCGGCACTCTGCGTCCGGGCGACTCGATCGTCGCCGGCGACGCCTACGGCCGCGTCCGCGCCATGCTCGACGAGGACGGCCAGCCGGTCGAGGTTGCCCTGCCGTCCCGCCCGGTGCAGGTGCTTGGCCTTACCTCGGTGCCCGGGGCAGGTGACACCTTCCTGGTCGTCGAGGAGGACCGGACTGCCCGGCAGATCGCGCAGACCCGCCAGGCGCGCGAGCGCAATGCGCAACTCGCCAAGTCGCGTGCCAGGCGCACGCTCGAGGACTTCCTCAAGAGCCTGGAGGAGGGCGAGCGTCCCGAACTCAACCTCATCCTCAAGGGCGATGTGTCCGGCTCGGTCGAGGCTCTCGAGGATGCCCTGCTCAAGATCGAGGTGGGCGACGGCGTCTCACTTCGCGTCATCCATCGCGGCGTGGGTGCGATCACCAAGAGTGACGTCACCTTGGCAAGTGCCTCGGATGCGGTCGTGGTTGGCTTCAATGTCCGCCCCGAGGGCAAGGTCGCGGAGTATGCCTCGCAGGAGGGTGTGGACGTCCGCTTCTACTCCGTCATCTACCAGGCGATCGACGAGATCGAGGCGGCACTGCGCGGCATGCTCAAGCCGGAGTACGAGGAGGTGCAGCTCGGCACCGCTGAGGTCCGCGAGGTCTTCAAGTCCTCGAAGTTCGGCACTATCGCCGGCTGTCTTGTCCGCTCGGGCGACATTCGCCGCAACTCGAAGGCTCGTCTGGTTCGTGACGGCACGGTGGTGGCCAACGATCTCTCCATCGCGACACTGCGGCGGTTCAAGGACGACGTCACCGAGGTCCGTGAGGGCTTCGAGTGCGGTATCAACCTCGGCACCTACGGCGATGTCAAGGTCGACGACGTGATCGAGACCTACGAGATGCGCGAGAAGGCACGCGCCTAGGGTCCCGATCGTGTTCGTGGCGACCTGCGAGATGGACATCCTCCTCGGCGATGTCCACTCGCTGAAGGGAAAGCGAGCCGTGGTGAAGCCGATCGTCAAGGAACTGCGCAGGAGGTTCGAGGTGGCGGTTGCCGAGACCGACTACCAGGATCTCCACAGGAGGGCCTTGATCACGGTCGCCGCTGTCTCGGGGGAGGCTGCGCACGCGCAGGGCGTGGTGGATGCATGTGAGGAGTGGGTCTCCGGCCACCCGGAGATCACGCTGGTGGGAGCCCGCCGACGATGGTTCGGCGGCGATGACGAAGGAGTGCGCTGATGGCCTCGGAGGCACGAGCTCGCAAGCTTGCGGACCGCGTCCGCGAAATCGTCGCTGAGACCTTGGAGATGAAGGTCAAGGATCCGCGGTTGGGATTCATCACGGTCACGGATGCTCGCGTCACCCCTGACTTGCGCGAGGCGACCGTCTTCTACACCGTCTACGGCGATGACGAAGAGCGCGCCGCGACGGCGGCGGCCCTCGAGTCCGCCAAGGGCATCCTGCGCACCGAGGTAGGGCGCCAGACCGGTATCAAGCACACACCCTCCTTGGCCTTCGTGCTCGATGCGCTGCCCGACAACGCCAAGCACATCGACGACCTGCTGCGGGCTGCGGCCGAGTCCGATGCCCAGGTGCATGCTCAGGCCACCGGTGCGCTGTACGCCGGAGACCCCGATCCCTACCGCCACCCCTCGGAGGAGGAGGACGCGACCGGATGACGGCCGCGGGCCCGCACGGCATCGTCATCCTCGATAAGCCCGAGGGCCCGACGTCGCATGCCATGGTCGCGCGCGCCCGCAAGGCATGGGGCACACGTCGGGTGGGTCATGCGGGCACGCTCGACCCACTTGCCACGGGAGTCCTGGTCCTCGGACTAGGCAGCGCGACACGGCTTCTCGGTCACCTCTCCGCGCAGGGCAAGGAATACGTCGCGACCATCGCTCTTGGCATTGCCACCTCGACGGATGACGCACAGGGCGACGTGCTTCGTGCCGAGGGCGCCCGGGTGTCCGCCCATGAGGTCGAGGCGGCCATGAGCCCGTGGCGCGGGCAGGTGAGCCAGCGGCCGAGTGCGGTGAGTGCCGTGCGCATCGATGGTCGGCGGGCGCACGAGCGTGTGCGTGCGGGTGAGGATGTCGAGGTCCCCGAGCGCGAGGTGAGCATCGAGGCCTTCGACCTGCTCGACCTGCGTCAGGCAGAGGTCGCCGGGATCCCGGTCACGCGTATCGATGTGCGAGTGTCCTGCTCGGCCGGGACCTATGTCCGCGCACTCGCGCGCGATGTCGGTGATGCCATGGGAGTCGGTGGTCACGTCGAGGCCCTGCGCCGCACGCGCTCCGGTGACTTCACGCTGGAGGAGGCATGCGGGCCGGAGGACCTGGGTCGCGGGCCACTCCTATCGGCCGCGGCGGCCGCACGCAGATCCCTGCCCTGGGTGGAGATCCCCGACGACATGGTCCGTGCGGTCACCCATGGAGTCCGGATCCCGTGGCCGGGCGGCACCGCAGAGGAGGGGACTGTCGCCTTCGTAAACGGGGACGCGCTCCTGGCGCTCGCGGAGTGCCGTGACGGCACCGCGGCGTACTCCGCCGTCTTCCCGCCCGAGTCCGCCGCGATCTAGGCGTCGCGCGCGAGAGTGCCGTGCGCGGTGTCCGGGGAGAGATCCTCCACGAGGATGCTCGCCCAGGTGTCGCACACCGCCTCCAACGAGAAGGACGCGCTGACCTGATCTCTCGCGATGGCGCGGGTGGCATCCCACTGACCTGACGCGACGACGTCGTAGATGGCGTCGGCGGCTGCCGCGGGATCAGCGTGGATCCACCTGGTGTCGTAGATGGTGTCCGCGCCCGGCCAGGGCAGGAGCGCGGGCACGCCACCCGAGGCCATCCCTTCCGCGGGCGCCAGGTGGAAGCTCTCGTCATCCGAGGTCGACAGGACCCAGCCGACGCGGCGAAGCCACGAGGCCACGTCTCCGCCGAAGCCGTCGAAGGTCACCGCCCCGGCGACCACGGGATCGTCGTGCAGGCGGTGGAAGAGGCGCTCGGCCTCGGCGCGCTCCTCCGGCTTGCGCCAGATCCACCAGTAGTCCCACGGCATCTTGGACTTGATCGCCAGCCGGAAGCGTCGATCGCGTCGGCGCAAGCGCGCCAGGATCTCCACGCCGAGATCGGGACGCTTGCGGTGTGGTGAGATGCCGATCATGCCGAGCGTGAACTCTGCGCCCGCCAACTTGGGCCGGTCGAACTGCTCGACATCGACCCAGTTGGGAATCACCACAATGCGATCTGCCGGCCATCCGGTCTTCTCTGCCGTGAGTTGCGCATAGAAGGGACTCACGCAGACGACCTGATCGATGGCCTCGGCGCGCACGTCAGCAAGCCAGCCGGCCTCAAGCTCGAATCGGTGCAGGCGCACGATGAGGCGCTGACTCGCGCGCTTGTGTCGTGAGTACCAGACGAGGTTGGGGCCTGCCCACTCGCAGATGACGACATCGGCCCACGCGGCCATGGACTCACTGGTGGACACGTCGTGCACCGAGAGCGCCTCCCAGTGATCAAGGCGGAGCTCAACGCCCGGCAGCCCCGCGAGGTGCTCCTGGATGCGCGTGAAGAACTTCAGGTCATGGCTCGCCACGACGACACGCAGCGGGCGCCCTGCGGCCTGAGTGGCCGCCTCGAGGGCCGCGGGCGCCGGAGGGAAGGTGCGCTCGAGCACGGCGCGCAGGCGCTGAGTAGCCGCCTCCATGCGGAAGGGAGCCACGGAGCCCGTGATGCGCTGCCCCAGTTGCGCCAGGAGCCCGGGTTCGCGGGTGACGGCGGCGCAGGCCGCGGCGATGTCGGATTCGTCGGCGACGAAGAGCGGGTAGTCATCGCCGAGGATCGCCGCGTGCATCGGCGTGCGATTGAGGAGGACGGGCACCCCGAGTACGCCGAACTCGAGCACCTTGGTGCTGAGTTCCAAGCTCGCATCCATCTCTGGCGCGCGCCACGAGAGGCCGAGGTCACCCGAGGCCGCGATGGCCATGGCCTCCTGGCGCGGCATGCCCCCGTGCCAGATGACGCCCGGAGTCGACTCGAGCGCCGCTCGCATCCGCGAGGACCAGTCAGGGTCGTCGGGGACTTCGTGGATCTTGTCGCCCACCATGTGGACCTCGGCAGAGATGCCCTGCTCCGCAAGCAAGGCGGGAAGTCGTGTCATCTCGAGCGTGTTCCACAGGGGTGCGAACTTGCCCGTATAGATGAGTCGCAGGGGTGCGCCGGCGTCATCTCGCTCGGGCACGTCGATCTCGGGCGCGGGCACGATCGGGCTCCACAGCACGCACCGGCCGCCCGTGCCGGGGATGCTCGCCTCGATCAGGGAGCGCAACTCCTCGGTCTGGCACAGCATCCAGCGGCTGGCGGCCGCGATGGTGGCGAGCCGATCGCGCTGCTCGTCGTCCATGTCGAGTGGACTCTGCGGGATGTCGGTGAGATAGGCCCAGAGGCGGCCGTGCAGTCGAGGGGATGCCGCAGCCGCGCTCACCAGCCGCAGACCGCGCACCACGACAAGGTCGGCATGGGCTTCGCCGTCGAGGCGCTCGATGAGCGAGACGGCTTCGGGAGCTGAGAGCGACGTGCGCCCCGAGGTCATCCCGGACTCGAAGGGATCCACGACGGTGACCGAGGGCAGCGCGCGCAGGGGATCGACGAGGCGCCCTGTCTCCACGGGAGCCTTGAGGAGGACGCGCACGTCGACCCCCGCACGCGACAGTGCCTCGCTCATCGACTGAACCCAGATGGCCGACCCGTCGAGGATGTTGAGGTTGACGTCGCCGTAGACGATCGCGCTCAGTCGCCGGGCGGTCATGCGCTCACCAGGCGTGCATCGGTGGGATGGGAGCGCGCCGGCTGCCCGAGGAGGTGGCCGGCGAGGAGGTCCAGCAGATCGTGCGGATTGCCCAGATCGACCTGGAAGGCGAGGAAGGGCGAGGCGAGACTGAGGAGCGCGGGCTCTAGGGCGTGATCGGGTGCGACGGTCACGACGGTGATGCCCGCGTCAGCCAGGGCGTCGCGTGCGCGGCCGGGAAGGGGAGTGGACACGACGAGCTCGCGCGGGCGCCAGGCCTGCGCGATCACCCGGTCGGGATCCACGTCGGCGTCGGCGACGAGCGCGACATCCCAGCAGGCCCGCGGTCGGGACGCGATGCCGAGTCTGTCGGCCAGGACCGTGAGTTGGACCGGAGCCGAGGCGGCCAGGAGGACGGCGGCAAAGACAGCGCGGTGCTCATCGGGAGTGAGTGGGGTTGGTCCTCGGCGAGCCGCATCAACGAGGGGCGTGAGGTCCCCGGAGCTGACGAGCGCGGAGCGGGCCGCGGGCCACGGCGAGAGCATGCGCGCGAGGTCGTTGTCGCCCGGTCCCAGCACGCGCCGTCCGGCGGCGAGCGCCGACACGCTGTCGAGTCCAGCGCCGAGGATGCCGGAGGCGACGACGTCAGCCAGGAGGCCCGTCGACGCGTCGAGGGCGCGCGTCCAGGCCACGTCAGCCGGGAGGGCGGACTCGATCCGCAGGCTGCGCGCTGCAGCCTGGGAGATGGTTTCCACATCGTCGCTCGGCGCCGCCGTGACCAGGAGGGCTGCGTCATCGGGCAGTGGGGCAGGTGCGAGGGGATCGATCCCTGGATGCCACGGCGACCGGCGTGACGCGCCGGGACCGTCCACCACGAGGTCGCAGCGCCGCGCAAGTCCATCGAGGAAAGCGGTGTGACCGGGTGGTGTCATGCGCAGAAGCACGGCAGGGCGCCCCAGGGCGTGCGCAGCGTCGACGAGTGCGCCGGCGGCGAGGAGGCGGTCGACGGCCGCCGGATCGCCCAGGTGAGACCAGGCTTGCCCGGGCAACGCTGCAGAGGAGTCGACGATGACGAGATCGGGGTCGATGGCCTCCACGAGTGCCGCTGCCTCGTGGGGGAGCGCGGGGCTCACGGCCGCGTAGGGCGCCCAGCCCCGAGCCGTGGCAGTGGCGATCGCCCCGGCGATGGACAGCCCTCGGCCCGGAGGAACAGCGGCGATGCGCGGGACGAGCAGTCGCGTAGCGTCGAGGTCCAGGACCTCTCGAGTGCGCGCGGGTGCCGTGGGTCGCGGTGCGTGGCGACGCGCTCGACGCAACCGCCAGGTGCGCCAGAGGTCGCGAGGCAGCGTGAGGAGCCGACGCGGATCCTTTGCCGCACTCACGAAAAGTTCACCCACGACATACGACGCGCTGCGGCGGGTGCGCTCGAGTTCGCGTTCGGCGCGGTCCGCGCGCGCCTGCGCCTGGCGCAACTCCGACATCAGGCGCGCACCGCCTGTCATGCGCTCGACGTCACCCTCGGACGGGCCGTCTGGTGCCATCTCTTCGGTCATCGGGGCTCGCGATCCCCGAGCCAGTCGACGATGACCTCGGCGATCCGAGTGCCCGCGTGCCCATCCCACAGAGGGGGTCGGCGCGTGGTGTCGAAGGTGCCGGCGAGAGCAGCGTCGAGGAGCGGCAGCAGGGTCGACGCGGTGGCGAGGCGATTCGATCCGTGCGTGATGGTCACCGGGCGCTCGGTGTTGGGGCGCAGGGTCAGGCAGGGGATACCCAGGACTGTGGTCTCCTCCTGCACGCCACCCGAGTCGGTGATGACCGCACGCGAGCCACGGACCAAGCCCATGAAGTCGAGGTAACCGAGCGGTTCAACCACGTGCATGCGTGGGTGGTCGTCGAGCCCCAGCGCCTCGAGGACGGCGCGCCCGCGAGGGTGGAGCGGGAGCACGATGTCGGCTCGCGAAGCCGCGGAGTGCAGGAGTGCGACGAGCTCCCCGGCCGACTCGGGGTCATCGACATTGCCCGGTCGGTGGAGTGTCGCCACCAGGTAGTCCTCGGGCAAGCACAGGAGGTCGCGCATTCGCGCGGCATCGAACCGATCCACATTGGCGAGCAGGGTGTCGATCATCGGATTGCCGACGAGGTGAATGCGGTCGGCGGGGACACCCTCATGGGCGAGGTGAGCAATGGCGTCAGGGCTGGTGCACAGCAGGAGATCGGAGAGGCGGTCGGTGACAATCCGGTTGATCTCCTCGGGCATGGACATGTCGAAGGACCGCAGACCGGCCTCGACGTGCGCCACGGGGATGCCGAGCTTGCTTGCGGCGATGGCCGCCGCCAGGGTGGAATTGACATCGCCGTAGACGATGACGAGCTCCGGCTTGGTGGCGATCATCTCCTCTTCGAGGCCGACGAGGATGGCGGCTGTCTGCTGGGCATGGCCCCCGGAGCCGACACCGAGGTTGATGTCCGGGCGGGGGAGGTCGAGCTCGCGGAAGAACACCTCCGACATGCGATCGTCGTAATGCTGCCCGGTGTGCACGAGGCGCTGGCGGACTCCCAGAGAGGCGAGCGCGGCGATGACGGGAGCCGCCTTGGGGAAGTTGGGGCGCGCACCGGTGACGTGCAGCAGGGTCATCGCGGCCTTCCTGTCCATGGCGCCGCGAGCCGTCTCCCGGGGATCGCGTGCAGTGACGCTGTGGTCACCGCCGTCTAGTATCCCAGACCGTGAGGACTGAATGAGGGGACTCAGCTTCGTGCGGCGCGTTCCCCTTGCCGCATCCGGAGCGTTGCGCCGCTTCGGGCAGGATCCGGCGCGTGGTCGTGCCGCGCTGGAGCGTGCAGTCCCCGGGCTCGGTGGCACGGCGCCCGAAACCCCCGCCGCGCTCGTCGATCGCGCGATCGCGCGTGATCGCTACGCCGATGCATGCGATGCCCTGGCCATGGTCCCCGTCAGCAGCGCGGAGCGAGCCTCATGCGAACTTGCCGTTGATGTGCTTGCGGGCCGACTCAGCCAAGCGGCCCGGTCCCATCCGCACGATGCGCGCAGTCGTCGGGCGGTGCGTGCGGCGCGGCGGCAGCTCGCTGTGTTGGCGCAGCCCATCCCCGCAGCACCTGCCCGTGCGCCGGGCGAGCCCGACAGGGCCGGCTTGGCCGGTCCGCCGGGCCGAACAGGCCGCGACGGAATCGGCGTGCTCCACGTGGTGACCAACTCACTCCCGCTCACCCAGGCGGGTTCCACTATTCGCACGCAGCGCGTCGCACGTGCGCAGCGCGACCTCGGGTGGGATGCGCGCGTCGTCACGCGACTCGGCTATCCCGTCACGCACGGCGATCTGCGCTCGCCGAATCCTCAGATGGTCGACGGAGTGTCCTACCACCGGCTGCTGCCCTTGGTGATGCCTGCGGATGAACGTCTGCGCACGGCCTATGCCGCCCAACTGGGCCGGCTTGTCGAGGATCTTCGCCCTGATGTCCTGCATGCCGCGTCGGATCATGTCAACGCGGCAGTGGCCCTTGACGTGGGCCGAGCGCACGGGATACCCGTCGCCTACGAGGCGCGCACGTTCTTCGAGGACACCTGGCTGGCGCGCCACGGCGGCGAGGAAGCTCCCGACAGCGACACCTATGCGCTACTGCGCGATCGGCACACCGAAGCGCTCCTCGCGGCAGATGTGGTGACCACCCTCGGCACCGGCATGCGCGATGCCATCGTCGCGCGCGGCGTGGATCCCGAGCGTGTCTTCATCGCGCCCAACGCGGTGCCCATGAACTTCCTCGAGCCTCGCGATCAGGCAGGTGCGCGCACCGCCTTGGGCATCGGCGACGCACTGTGGGTGGGCAGTGTCGCGACCATCAACGACGACGAAGGTCTCGACACGCTCATCGACTCCGTCGCGCTCCTTCGGGGTGAGGGCCGGGATGTCCGCGTGCTCATCGTGGGCGATGGTCCCGGCCTCGCAGACCTGCGCCGACGTGCCGAGCGCAGCGGCGTACCCCTGCTCGCCCCGGGGCGCGTCCCTGTCGCCGAGGTGCGGCAGTGGTACGACGTCCTCGATGTCTTCGCCCTGCCGAGGCGTGACACGGCCGTCAATCGCGCCGTGACGGCGCTGAAGCCCCTCGAGGCACAGGCGCGCGGCGTCCCGGTCGTGGGGAGCGACCTCCCCGCCGTCGCCGAGGTCCTCGCCCCCGGCTCCCCGCTCGTGGCGCCCGGCGATGCTGCCGCCCTCGCCGAGGCCCTCAGGTCCCTTGCCGATCCCGCCACGCGCGGGGAGGCGGGTGAGCGTGCCCGTGCCTGGGTGGAGGCCACGCGCACGTGGCCTTCTGTCATGGAGGCCTATCGGGCGGCGTACTCTTTCCTCGGCGCCCTCCGGGGCTGACCGCCCTGCGGCCAGGACGGCTTCGCGGGCTCGAGGCACGCAAGCCCCGCGGGGAAGGCGAAGGACGGACATGACGCGCGATCTGGTGGTCATCGGGCTGGGCTACGTCGGCCTTCCCCTCGCGCAGGAGGCCACCCGCGCCGGGCTCTCGGTGACAGGTCTCGACGTCTCCGCCGGCGTCGTCGAGGGGCTCATGGGGGCGCGCTCGCATGTCGACGACCTGTCCGACGCCGACATCCGCGAGATGCTGGACCGAGGCTTCACCGCCACGACCGACGCATCGGTGATCGCCGACGCACGCGCGGTCGTCATCTGCGTGCCCACGCCGCTCACCCCCGAAGGCGGACCTGACCTGGGGGCCGTGCTCGGCGCCACTCGCTCCATCTCCGCGCATCTCAGGCCGGGGCAGCTGGTGGTCCTCGAGTCGACGACGTATCCCGGCACGACCGACGACGAGGTGCGGCCCGTGCTCGAGGCCGGTGGGCTCGTCGCCGGTCGTGACTTCCACCTGGCCTTCAGCCCGGAGCGCATCGATCCCGGCAATGAGCAGTACGGCATGAAGAACACCCCCAAGGTGGTCGGCGGTCACACCGAGGCTTGCACCGATGCCGCAGCCGATTTCTACGGTGCCTTCGTTGACACCGTCGTGAGGGCGCGGGGCACGCGTGAGGCCGAGATGGCAAAGCTGCTCGAAAACACCTATCGCCACATCAACATCGCCCTCGTCAATGAGATGGCGCGCTTCTGCTACGAGCTCGATATCGATCTCTGGGACGTCATCGCGGCTGCCAAGAGCAAGCCGTTCGGCTTCCAGGCCTTCTATCCCGGGCCTGGCGTTGGGGGTCACTGCATCCCGATCGACCCCAATTACCTCTCCTACCAGGTCCAGGCGAAGTTGGGTTATCCCTTCCGTTTCGTGGAGCTGGCCCAGGAGATCAATGCCGGGATGCCTTCCTACGTCGTGCGGCGCATCCAGGATGCCCTCAATGACGAGGCCAAGGCACTCCGAGGGGCGCGAATCCTGCTCCTCGGCGTGACCTACAAGCCCGACATCGCCGATCAGCGCGAGTCTCCCGCCAAGCCGATCGCGATCGAGTTGCGCGGCAAGGGGGCTGATGTGGAGTTCCACGATCCCCACGTCGACGCCTGGCGCCTCGGTGCCGAGACCCTCACCTGCGTGGATGATCTCGATGCCGCCTTGGCGCGTGCCGACCTCGTCGTACTTCTGCAAAATCACAGCGCATATGACCTCGCCGGAATCGTCGCGCGGGCACCTCGCCTCTTCGACACTCGCGGAGCGACGAGCGGACCCAAGGTGGTGCGGCTCTGATCCTCGTCGACGGTCGCGAGGTCGACGCCGCGGACCTCGCCCGCGAATCCGGCCTCGCGCCGGTCAATAGCCGTCCCCCCTTTGGGGCCTATCTCCGCAGCCTCTGGCAGCGCAGGGCGTTTATCTTCGCCTTCGCCAAGGCCAGTGTCGATAAGCAGAACACCAAGAGCCGCCTGGGTCAGTTCTGGCAGGTGATGGACCCGGTCCTCACCATGGCCATCTACTGGTTCCTCTTCGGCTTCCTGCTCGGCGGCCGAGGAAGTGTCGAGAACTACACCGGATTCCTCGCGGCGGGCGTCTTCACCTTCGCCATCATCCGTCAGTCGATCACGGTGGGATCGCGCAGCATCTCCGGCAATGAGGGGCTGGTGCGCTCCATTCACTTCCCTCGCGCCGTGCTGCCCATCGCCACGGTCATCAAGCAGTTGCGTGTCTTCCTCTATGCGCTGCCGATCATGATCGTCATTCTGCTGGTCACGGGTGAGGCGATCACGTGGCAGTGGCTGCTGGCTCCCGTCGCGTTGCTGCTCATCCTGATGTTCTCCCTCGGGATGGCGCTCATCATGGCCCGCGTCGTGGCCACCGTGCAGGACGTGTCGGAGGTGCTTCCCTACTTCCTGCGGATCTGGGGATACATGTCGGGCGTCATGATCCCGATCGCTGACCGGCTCGAGCGGCTGGGGGTGCCGGCGTGGGCGACCTTCCTCATCGAGATCAACCCCGGCACGGTCTACCTCAACGTCATGCGCGATGCGCTCATGGATTCCTACTTCTCTCCGTGGGGGGCCTGGAACTGGGCCCTCGCGGCCGGGTGGGCGCTGGTGATTCTGCCCTTCGGCATGTGGTTCTTCTGGCGTGCGGAGGACCGCTATGGCCGAGGATGACGACGAATTCGATCTCAGCGAGGATGCCGACTTTTCCGATGTCGAGCCGCCCAAGGCCAACGATCCGGACGCGCCGATCAAGGTCGTCATCGATGACCTCCACATCGTCTATCGCGTGTGGACGGCCCCGGATGCACCGCTCGATCCACATGCGAGTCGATGGCGGCGTATGCGCACTCGGCGGCCTGTCTCTTCCAAGCGCGAAGTCCATGCCCTACGGGGTGTGAGCTTCGTTGCTCGGCAAGGCGAGGCCGTCGGAGTGATCGGCAAGAACGGCGCCGGCAAGTCGACTCTCATGCGCGCCATCGCGGGTCTCCTGCCCCCCAATCAGGGCGCGGTCTACGCCGACGGTCAGCCCACGATGCTCGGAGTGAGTTCCGCGCTGATGCAGGCACTGTCCGGGCTGCGCAATGTGGAGCTAGGTCTCTTGGCGCTAGGACTGACTCCGGTCGAAGTTCGCGAACGAATCCCGTCGGTCATCGAGTTCAGTGGCATCGGCTCAGCCATCCACATGCCCATGAACACATACTCCTCGGGCATGTCTGCGCGCCTCAAGTTCGCCATCGCCTCCGCTGTCACCCACGAGATCCTTCTCATCGACGAGGCCCTCTCTACGGGAGACGGTGAGTTCGTCAAGCGAAGTAGTCAGCGGATCCAGCAGCTGCGCGATGAGGCCGACACGATTTTCCTTGTCAGCCACTCGATGGGGGCCGTCCGGTCGGCCTGCAATCGCGTGCTCTGGCTCGATGAGGGCAGGATCGTCGCCGACGGCCATCCCGACGACATCATCCCGGAGTACGAGGCCCGCTTCGGCTTGAAGAGCAAGAAGGCGCTGCGCGAACGCCGCCGAAAGCGCAAGGAATCCAATGAGCAGGCTCTCTCGGAGTTGGCAGCAGACGAGGAGAAGGCCTGACGTGCGCGTACTGGTGGTGTGCCCGGTGCACGATCCCCGTGACGCACGCATCGCCGAGCGCGAAATCGGCGCCCTTCTCGAGGCGGGGCATCAGGTCACGCAGGCAGCACCCTTCTCAGCCTACGGAGCCGACGCTCGGGAGGGGGTGCGCGCGATCGACATCCCCCGCAGCGTCGGGCGGAAGCGCCTGGCCGCCGTTCGTGCGACGCATCGCGTCCTGAAGTCAGAGGCTCCGCATCACGACGTAGTGCTCCTGCACAGTCCCGATGCCCTGCTCGCCGCGAGGGGTGTCGATCATCCGGTGATCGTGTGGGATGTCCACGAGGACACGGCGGCGGCCCTCACCATGCGCCCCTGGATGCCGCAGCCGCTTGTCGCGCCGGTGGCCGGCGCGGTGCGTCGGGCGGAGGCGCGTGCGGAGCTCTCGCATCGCATCGTGCTCGCTGAGCATTCCTACGCGAAGCGTTTCGATAGGCCCCATCCCGTCGTGCCCAACACCCCGGTGGTGCCGGCGCATGTGCCGAGTTCACTTCGGGGACGCGCCGTCTACGTCGGGCGCCTGACCCGGGCACGTGGGGGTCTCGCACTCGTCGACGTCGGCCGTGAGCTCCACGTCCGCGGGGTGGTGCTCGAGGTGATCGGCAATGCCGATCCCGAGGTGAGCGAAGCGCTGGGCCTGGCACATGGCCGCGGCTGGATCGACTGGCGCGGATTCCTGCCCAATGCCGAAGCGCTGAGGCGAGTCGAGGGCGCCACCGTAGGACTGTCGCTGCTCCATGACGAGGCCAACTACCGCCACTCGATGCCCACGAAGCTGCTCGAGTACCTTGCTCGAGGCGTGCCCTTTGTCTCGACGCCGCTGCCACTCGCTGTCGACCTAGCCGAGTCGAGTGGTGCGGGCCTGATTGTGCCCTTCGGTCAGGTGAGTGCGACCGTGGATGCGATTCTTGGCCTCAACGCCGATGACGTTCGTCGCCAGGCGATGGCCGATGCAGGCCGCGCATGGGTGCGTACGCAGGCCAATTGGGCTTCTGATGGCCCGGCCTTCGTGGCCGTCCTGGAGTCTTGGGCGCGGGAGTTGTGGCGCACCACGCCGTCGTGATGAAGGGCGCACCACGCCGTCGTGATGAAAAGTGCGGGGTCAGCGTAGGCGCCGCCGGCGCGCCGGGACTCCACGGCCTTCGTGGCCCCAGAGGTACCCGCCGCCGATGCCAGCGCCCAAGGCGCCTAGCCAGGGGATGGGTGAGAGCACCGGAAGTGTGAGGCTTGCCACAACCCCAACGATGCCGAGAAGCGCGGCCAGGGCGAGGAGGGGAACAGCCCTGCCCCTCTGCTTGCGCCGGTGCGGAGAGGTGGTTGCTGGAGATGCTTCCTTGGAGGGCACTGCCCCGCCTCGCAGGTCGGCGGTCTTGCGCCGCCCTACCTCTGTCTCGACGTCGTACCCGTGCTCGACGAGCCACCGCGCGCTCTCAGCCTCGATGGCGACGAGTTCCTCGGACGTGAGTGTGTCACGCCAGGCTCCCTCACGGCCGTCGGTGATGTGGTTGGAGGTGACACGCAGGTTGTCGTCGACCCCGTGCTGCCGTGCAGCCTTGGCGCGCTCTTCTTGGGCGGCGAGGTCGACCTGACGCACGATGTCCGTGATGCGAGTCTCATCGACCTCGATGCCGAGATAGCCGGCGAGCGCTCGCACCAGTCCCGGCACGTCATCGCGGAAGTCCTCGTACCTGCCGACCCAGACATCCGACTTGGCAGTCCAGAACTCGTCCCCGCGGAGCTCGCGGCGCACGATGTGCCGACTCGGCCGGGCCCCCCGCTCAGGATCGTCGGGCTTGAACCGTCCCTTGCGGTAAAGCGATGCGACGACATCCCGGGGATCTCGATAGGTGTAGAGGTAGCGGGCCCCATCGTTGGGGAAGTCCTCGCGATCGAGTGCAGGCCGGAAGTGGACCTTGGCCATGAGGAGGTCGTCGGGATTGGCCGCCGCCGCCGGGTACTCCTCGGTCGAGACCCCGCGCGGGTTGCGCAATCCGGCTGCCCCGTCGAGTAACTGCCGGGTGATCTGCCAGACCAGTGTGGATCCGGAGCGGTGCATACCGCAGACGAGGACGAGCACGTGGGCAGTCTAGGCGCCAAGCCCGGCGAGGTAGGCGATCGCCGCCCCTGCGGCGCGCGCGACCTCGTCGGGACGAGGCCCGTCGCCACCGGAACCCGAGGGGGGCTCCACGACGAGATCAGACTCTTGGCCGACGAGGATGGCGGGGGTCGAGCGCAGGACTGCGACGTCGTCGTCGGCCCACGCGGAGACGCGCGGAACCCAGGCATCGGGGATCCGCACCCGGTTGCCTCGATCGGCCCGGGGAGCGAAGGCGTCGCGCACGATCCGTGCTCGGAGCGCTCGCGTGTCGGGACGTTCGGCCTTGGTGGAGTCGACCTGGCGATTGAGTGCCGCGAGCACGAGCACTTCGGGCTCGGTGAGTCCGATGTTGGCCTCGAGGTCGTCGATGGCCGGGGGAGTCTCCGGGAGCACGGGACCCAGGTCCAGGGCGCGACGGAATCGGTGCCAGAGCTCGTCGGGAGCGGCGCCGCTCCGCGGCACGGTGACCACGCTGACCGTGCGTGCAAGGGGTGACCACCTCTCAACGAGTCCGCCTAAGGCGTACGCACGCCAAAAGGTCTGCTCGGGATCCTCGTCCCAGCGGCGCTTGAGGTCGCGCGCGGAGCCTTCGCCGCGGCGGTCCGCCTGGTGCTGAAGGAAACTCTCGAAACCTTTCGAGCGGCCGTTGCGGACGTGCTGCTGCCACGAACTCGGCAGCACACGGCCGAGGTCGCGTGCGGTAATGATCACATGTGTGTTCGGGATACCCAGAGACTCGACGAGTCGCTGTGCTGCTGCAGGATCGATCACGCAGAAGGCCTCGCCGGACACGATGGCCGTGCCATCCCAGTCCTGCACCATGCGCCTCAGCCGCTCCCATGCACCGGCCTGCTCTTCGGCTTGAGCTTGCGCCACCCAGGGGAACGATGCTGTGCCGAGGAGGCCGTAGGCGGCAGCCTCGTGGTTGTAGACCTCCCGACGGCCTTGAAGGCGCGTGGGGTAGAGCACGCCATCGCGCTTCAGCTCGCCAGACAGGCGCGCGAGCACGCGCTGGAGGTACGTCGTACCCGACTTCTGCGTGCCGATGTGCAGTAGCAGGCGATCCGCCACATGGTCTCCCGTTGACCGGGGCGCCCGGGCGCCCGGAGGTCACATCCTCGCACGCGAGGGTCGCGTGGCAGGCTTCGCACGTGCGCGTCGCGATCATTGGCAACTTCGACGGCGTCCATGGCGGCCACCAGGCCCTGGTCCAGAGGGCCCGTGAGCGCGCTGGCGAGGGCGACGACGCTCGAGTCGTGGCCGTGACCTTCGATCCTCATCCTGCAGCGGTGCTGCGTCCCGATCGCGCCCCGGCGCGGCTCACGTCGGTCGAGCGTCGAGTCGCATTGCTGCGCGAAGCCGGTGCCGATGAGGTCGTGGTCTTGCACTTCACGTCGGAGCTGGCCTCACGCAGTCCCGAGGAATTCGCTCAGATGCTGCGCGAGGCCCCATCGATCGCCGCCGATGCGGTGATCGTCGGCGACAACTTTCGGTTTGGCGCCCGCGCCGCGGGTGATACGCAGATGCTCACCGACCTCGGGCGCGCCCTCGGCTTCGACGTGCAGACGATTCCGTTGGTCGCTGAGACGGTCCCCGGGGATTCCGAGGGCGCGTGGTCGTCCACTCGGATACGCGCGAGCATCGCTGAGGGCGACCTGCGCTTGGCGTCTGCGATGCTCGGCAGGCCGCATCGCGTGGAGGGCATTGTCGTGCGAGGCGACCAGCGGGGCCGCGAGCTCGGCTACCCGACGGCCAATGTCGATGTGGCACTCGACATGGCGCTGCCTCCCGACGGTGTCTACGCCGGCTGGCTCATCGTGGGTGACGAGCGGCTCCCCGCGGCTGTCTCGATCGGGACCAATCCCCAGTTCGCCGGCCAGGACCGCCGGGTCGAGGCCTATGCGATCGGGCGCGATGACCTGGAGATCTACGGCGCCTTCGTGGGCGTGGACCTCGTCGCGCGCCTGCGCGGCCAGCAGGTCTTCGCCTCCGTGGCTGATCTCGTCGAGCAGATGGCCCGGGACGTCGCCGCGGCTCAGGCAGCCTTCAGCGGCTGATACCCTGAGGCCTGACGGTCCTAGGGCGGGCGCCCGGGGACTCGTGACGACCCCGCCGGGGTCACCGCCTGCTGGCTCGAGGCCGAGGCGACCGACGCGCCCGGGAGGACATCATGTCGCTGGATAGCGCCACCAAGAAGCAGATCATCTCCGAGTACGGCTCATCCCCTGAGGACACCGGCAGCCCCGAGGTCCAGGTGGCCATGCTCACGCGTCGCATCAGCGACCTCACCGAGCATCTGAAGAGCCACAAGCACGACCACCACTCGCGCCGTGGTCTGCTCATCCTGGTGGGCCAGCGCCGCCGCCTCCTCCAGTACCTGCAGCGCACGGATATCGCGCGCTACCGCGCGATCATCGAGCGTCTCGGGATCCGTCGCTGACGGATCCGCGGGAGCCCGGGATCCGTCGCTGATGGATCCGGGACAGCAACTGGATCCGTCGCTGACGGATCCGAATCCAAACAACTAAATAGTCATCACACACACGACGCCGCGCCGCCCACGATCGGTCGGTCCTCGGTAGTGGCTCCCGGGTCGGATGACCCGGCGGCCTCGATCGAAGACCGCTCCCGATAGGGCAGTCGCCGCGATGCGCACGCGATCATGTGATCGCGCATTCCGGCGATGACGATTGGCGCGCGTCCGGTCGCATGCGACCGTAGCCCTAAGGAGTTACCCGTGGAGGGTTCCCTCACCACCGCCGAGGCCGTGCTCGATAACGGCGCCTTCGGCACCCGTACCGTCCGTTTCGAGACCGGGCGCCTCGCGCGCCAGGCCGCTGGCAGCGTCGCTGCCTTCCTGGATGACGAGACGATGGTGCTCAGTGCCACCACCGCGTCGAAGCAGCCCAAGGAGCACTTCGACTTCTTCCCGCTCACCGTCGACGTCGAGGAGCGGATGTACTCAGTCGGCCGCATCCCCGGCTCGTTCTTTCGTCGCGAGGGGCGGCCCACCGAGGATGCGATCCTCACCTGCCGCCTCATCGACCGCCCGCTGCGCCCGTCCTTCGTCAAAGGCCTGCGCAATGAGATCCAGATCGTCGTGACGGTGCTGGCGCTCAATCCCGATGATCTCTACGACGTGCTCGCGATCAACGCGGCGTCTGCGTCGACGCAGATCGCCGGTCTGCCTTTCTCTGGCCCCATCGGTGGTGTGCGCGTCGCACTCATCGACGGCCAGTGGGTGGCCTTCCCGCGCCACTCCGACCTCGAGCGCGCGATCTTCGACATGGTGGTCGCTGGCCGCATCGTCGGCGACGACGTGGCGATCATGATGGTCGAGGCCGAGGCCACGACCGGCACGATCGATCTCGTCGCGAGCGGTGCGACCGCGCCGACCGAGTCCGTGGTCGCCTCCGGGCTTGAGGCCGCCAAGCCGTTCATCAAGGCCCTGTGCGAGGCGCAGCAGCAGCTCGCCGATGCTGCCGCCAAGCCGGTGGGCTCCTTCCCTGTCTTCCTCGACTACCAGGATGACGTCTACGACGCCGTCTCGGAGATCGCTGCGGATCGGGTGGCGAAGGCCCTGACGATCGTGGGCAAGGCGGAGCGCGAGGATGCGCTCGACGCCATCAAGGCCGATGTCGTCGCCTCCCTCTCGGGTCGTTTCGACGGCCGTGACAAGGAGATCAGCGCGGCGCTGCGCAGCGTGACCAAGAAGAGTGTGCGTGAGCGCGTCCTGCGCGACAAGGTGCGCATCGACGGTCGCGGTCCCCGCGATATCCGCGTGCTTGCGGCCGAGGTCGATGTGATCCCGCGGGTGCACGGCTCAGCGCTCTTCGAGCGCGGCGAGACGCAGATCCTGGGTGTCACCACGCTCAACATGCTCAAGCTCGAGCAGTGGCTCGACACGCTGTCGCCTGACAATCGCAAGCGCTACATGCACAACTACAACTTCCCGCCGTACTCCACTGGCGAGACGGGTCGAGTTGGCTCGCCCAAGCGTCGCGAGATCGGCCACGGTGCTCTCGCCGAGCGCGCACTCCTTCCGGTGCTCCCCTCGCGCGAAGAGTTCCCCTACGCGATCCGACAGGTGTCGGAGGCACTGGGCTCCAATGGCTCCACGTCGATGGGCTCGGTCTGCGCGAGCACGATGTCGCTCATGGCCGCGGGCGTGCCCCTCAAGGCACCTGTGGCCGGCATCGCCATGGGCCTCATCAGCGGTGACGTCGATGGCAAGACGGAGTACGTCGCCATCACCGACATCCTCGGCGCCGAGGATGCCTTCGGCGACATGGACTTCAAGGTGGCCGGCACGAAGGACTTCATCACCGCCCTGCAGCTGGACACCAAGCTGGACGGGATCCCGGCCTCGGTGCTCGCGGATGCTCTTGATCAGGCTCACGAGGCTCGGCTGACGATCCTCGACGTCATGGGCGAGGCCATCGAAGCTCCGGGTGAGATGTCGCTCTACGCACCGCGGATCATCACGGTCAACATCCCGGTGGACAAGATCGGTGAGGTGATCGGGCCGAAGGGCAAGATCATCAACCAGATCCAGGAGGACACCGGCGCCGACATCACCATCGAGGATGACGGCACGATCTTCATCGGAGCATCCGACGGTGCCGCTGCGGAGGCCGCGCGCGCCAAGATCAACGCGATCGCCAATCCGACCATGCCCGAGGTGGGCGAGCGGTACCTCGGCACGGTCGTGAAGACGACCAACTTCGGCGCATTCGTGTCGCTCATGCCCGGTCGTGACGGACTGCTGCACATCTCCGAGGTCAAGAAACTCGCTCCGGGCAAGAAGCGCCTCGAGAACGTCGAGGAGGTCCTCAAGGTGGGTGACAAGGTGCAGGTCGAGATCAAGGAGGTCGACCCGCGCGGCAAGCTGTCGCTCGTCCCTGTGCTCGAGGGTGGCGACACCGGGTCGGACGAGGGGGAGTAGTCCTCGCATGACGGCGCGCAGGGCCCGCACCCGCACTCTGCTTGAGGGTGCCGACGGGGCTGTCGTGCGCCGCACCACCCTCCCGAACGGCCTGCGCGTCGTCACTGAATCGGTGCCCGGCGTCCGCTCGGTCTCCTTCGGAGCTTGGATTGGCGTGGGGTCTCGTGACGAGACCCCACGCCAGACCGGCGCTGCGCACTTCCTGGAGCACCTGCTCTTCAAGGGCACGACCACCCGCAGTGCGTGGGAGATCACGGCGCCTGTCGAGGCTGTGGGCGGGGAGATGAACGCCTTCACGACGAAGGAATACACCTGCTACTACGCACGTGTGCTCGACGACGACACCGACCTAGCCATCGAGACTGTCTGCGACGTCGTCCTCAACGGCAGGCTCGACTCGGCGGACATCGAGAGCGAGCGCGAGGTGATCCTCGAAGAGATCGCAATGAATGACGACGATCCCGGTGATGTCGTTCACGATCTCTACATGCGGACCCACTACGGCGACACCCCCCTCGGCCGTCCGATTCTCGGCACGCAGGAGTCGCTGGAGGCCCTCACTCCCCAGGGCATCCGCAGCTTTTATCGCCGGCACTATGTCGCCCCGAGCATGGTGGTGGCGGCCGCGGGCGCCGTGGACCACGATGAGGTGGTTGCGCACGTGCGGGCGGCCTTCCGGGACGCGGACACCCCTGCCGCGCCCGGTTCCCTCCGATCGACGCGACGCGCGCCCGTGGCGCGGGGCAGGGGCGCGCGGGGCATCACGCACCGGACCTCGGAGCAGGCGCACCTGGTCCTCGGCCTCGGGGGCATCCGGCGCACCGACGATCGTCGCTACGCCCTCGGCGTACTCAATGCTGCGCTCGGCGGCGGCATGTCGAGTCGGCTCTTCCAGAGCATTCGCGAGGAGCGAGGACTCGCCTACTCGGTGTACTCGTTCATCTCGAGCTTTGCCGACACCGGCTACACGGGGATCTACGTCGGCTGCCTGCCTGACAAGGTCCGCGAGGTCCTTGAGGTCACGCACGCCGTGGTCGCCGACGTCGCGGAGCACGGGCTGAGCGACGAAGAGATGCGGCGCGGGCGCGGTCAGTTGCGCGGCAGCGTGGTGCTGGGGCAGGAGGACGCCGGGTCACGCATGAGTCGGATCGCGAAGGGCGAGCTCCTCTACGCCGAAATCCCCTCGATGGACGACATCGTCTCTCGCATCGATGCGGTCACGGCCGAGGACATCGGCGTGCTTGCCGGTGACTTGCTTCGCGAGCCGGTGACATACGCGGCCATCGGCCCCTTCGACGACCTGCCCTGCTGAGGGTCGGTACACCCGCGTCATCTCGGCGTCGTCCGCGGGCGGGGAAGCGGCGGCGACCGTCCCTCGCCTGCCCGCATCGGGCGCACCGGGTTGCACCTTCTGGTGGAGCTCCGCACCCGACTAGGCTGCCCACGTGATCGAGGTTGGGGTCGTCGGCGCCGCAGGGCGCATGGGGTCCGAGGTGGTCCGGGCCGTCGACGCGGCCGATGACCTTCACCTCGCTGCGGCATTGGACATCGGGGATCCGCTGTCTCGCCTTGAGTCTGCGGGTGTCCAGGTGGCTGTGGACTTCACCACCCCCGAAGCAGTCATGGGCACGCTGCGGCACTGCATCGAGCAGGGGATCCATGTCGTCGTGGGCACCACGGGGCTTGATGAGGGGCGCCTTGACGAAGTGCGTGGCCTGCTCACTGCCCACCCCGGTGTCGGCGTCGTCATTGCCCCCAACTTCGCCCTCGGCGCGGTCCTCCTCATGCGTTTTGCGCGCGAGGCCGCGCCCTACTTCGAATCGGTCGAAATCATCGAGATGCATCATCCCGACAAGCTCGACGCCCCCTCAGGCACGGCGACGCACACCGCAGAAGTGATTGCCGAGGCGCGACGCGCATCGGGTGCCGATCCCTCACCTGATGCGACGGACCGAGCGGTCGAGGGTGCGCGGGGCGCTGACGTCGCGGGCGTGCGCGTGCACTCGGTGCGGGTGCGAGGTCACGTCGCGCACGAGGAGGTGCTCCTCGGCAATCCGGGCGAGGTGCTCACCCTGCGCCACGATTCGCTCGATCGCATGTCCTTCATGCCGGGCGTCCTGCTCGCGGTGCGTGCGGCGGGGGACCAGGCCGGCCTCACGCTGGGCCTCGAGGCACTGCTCGATCGATGACTCCGCGTCGCTGGGCCTGGCTGCTCGCCGCGGCCGTAGCGGCTTATCTCGTGCTCGCCGGCGTGCGCGGCTGGGCGCTGCTCACCTCGGGTCAGGTCCCCGGCATCCTCCTGGGCATCGCCGTCTTTGCCCTGCCCGTCGTCGGTGCCTGGGTGGTGTGGCGGGAGATCGAGTTCGGCTACGCCATGCAAGAGATGGGGGCCCAGCTCGCCGCCGAGGGTGACCTGCCCATCGACGATTTCGCACGGATGCCCTCCGGGCGCATCGTGCCCGAGGACGCGCAGCGCTTCCTCACCGACGAGCGCGAGCGTGTAGAGGTGCGGCCCGAGGACTGGCACTCGTGGTACCGATTCGGCCTCGCCCTCGACGCGGCGCGCGATCGTCGGCGAGCGCGCGCCGCGATGCGCGAGGCGCGCCGTCTCTGGCAGGCGCCGCCGACCTGAATGTGGGGGTCATCGGCGTTTCCGCCAGTTCTGGCGACTTCGACGCGTAAGGAAGTCCTGATTTCTGGCAAAAGGTGGGGATTGGGTCGTTAGCCGATCTCGCGGAGCCACGTGCTCAGGCGATCCCGCGCGGCCTCCCAGGCTTGCGGCCGCAGCCACAGGTCCGGTGATGCCGTCTCGATGTGCGTGCGGATCCCCGCGGTGGAGCCGTTAATGAGGTGCAGGACGACCCGCTGTCCCCGCGCATGCAGCGGAGTGCCTAGCCAGTGCGTGCCTTCCTCCACGGTGATGGCCTGCACCGTAGGCCAGAGGATCACCTCCGTGGTGAAGAGCGACGACACCTTGACTCCCCTGTCGTTCACGTAGGTGCCGACGACCCAGGCTCGCGCGAGGAGCGCGATGAGCGGGATGACCACGAGGAGGCAGAGCAGGAGACTCAGCCAGCCCGGCTGGGCGATGAGAGTCGCGACGGCGGCGGAGCAGAGGGTGACGACGGTCGCTGTGAGCGCGATGAGGAATCCCCAGCGCCAGGGCCCCCGACCGCACACGCGCGTCCACCGTGCCTGCACGGCGTCGCCGTCGAGCGGACCCGGCTCCGCTGCGGGCCACAGGAACCAGAAGACGGGCCGTCTCACGGCAGCCAGCCGAGCGCCCGGATGGCTGCCGTGACCGCCGCCGCGGTGATGATGACGACGAGGAAGGGTGCGCGCAGCAGCAGTGCCACGAACGCGGCCATCACCCCGGGAACTCGCGCGTCGATAGTGATCGTCGTGCCGTCGACGAAGGTCCACAGGCCGATGAGGGCCGAGAGCAGTGCGATGGGGATGAGGATCGTGACGCGTCGCGACAGGGGAGTGTCGAGCCATCGCTGGGGCACGACGTAGCCGATCAGCTTGAGGGCATAGGCCGCCCCGGAGGCGATGAGGATGGTGGGCCACATCAGGTCTCCACCTCCCGGGCGCGCGCACCGAGGGCAAGTCCCACCACGATGCCCGCGGCGCCGCCCATGAGGACGGGCAGGCCGGCGCCGATAAAGGGGGACAGCGCGACCGCGGAGACCAGCGAGACGATGGCCACGGCCCGCATCGGCCAACTCGTGAGGCGCGGCCAGACGAGTGCCAGGAAGGCGGCGGGGGCTGCGGCGTCGAGCCCGAGGACATCGGGGTCCTCGAGCATGCCGGCTCCGAGAGCCCCGATGAGCGTGCCGAGATTCCACAGGACATAGATGGCGGCGGCGGTCGACCAGAAGGCCAGTCGCGCAGAATCGCGGTCCTTCTCGTATCTCGCCGCCATGCCGGTGGACTCGTCGATCGTCGCCTGCGCTGCGAGGAGGCGGCGAAGCCCGCGCGCTTCGAGCACCGGGGCCATCGCCACGGCGTAGAAGGCGTTGCGCGTGCCGACGAGCGTGGACGTCGCGATAGCAACCAGGGCGCTCCCGCCGGAGGCGACCACGGCGATGAGCGCGAACTGCGAGGCGCCAGTGAACATGAGCAGGGAGAGAGCCTGCGCCTGCCATGCGCTCAGCCCCGCCGCGACGGCAAGTGCGCCGAAGGAGATCGCATAGACCCCGGTGCCCAGCCCCAGCGCGAGAGCATCCCCGACCACCGCGCGGCGTTGATCCTTTGTCACCGGGCAGCCTCGATGATCTCCGTGACGCGATCACGCACTCGATCGGCTTCGCCCGCGATGAGCGAGATGCGCGTACGCCGTTCGAGCACGTCGTCTGTGTCGAGAGCGCCCTCGCATGCGACCGCGTGCACCACTTCCACGCCGAGGACGGGCACGCCCGGGGCGAGGGGGTCCAGGAGGTCCGGGTCGTGCTTCGCGTAGGCCGCGACCCGGCCCGCTTCCGATCCGTATCGCTGGACCAATCGCCGCGGCACGGACGGTGACGCCGCACGCGATGTCGACGAGGGAGCTCCGACAAGGGGCAGCGTCGTGGTGCGGCACGCGGCCTGCGGGATCGGGAGTGCGTCGACGGCGTCCTGCGCCATCCGCCGGTAGGTGGTCAGCTTGCCGCCCGTGATCACAACGTGGCCCTCGGGGCGGTGCTCGACAAGGTGGCGCCGGGAGATGTCGGCGGTGCTGCGGGAGTCGGGGGTGCCGACGAGCGGGCGGAGGCCGGCGTAGGTCCCCAGCACATCGCTGGCGTCCAGGGGTCGCTCCAGTGCCGTGGAGAGGCGGTCGAGGATCCAGGTGACATCGCCCTGCGGCGCGAGGGGGACGTCGGCGATGGGCCCGGGCACGGGCTCATCGGTGATCCCGGCGATGACCGGACCGTCGAGGGTGGGCAGGGCGAAGACGTAGCGACCACGTTCGCCGCTCACGGGGATGGTGAGCGCAGCGCGGGGAAACCCGAGGGCCTCGGGCCTCAAGAGCACGTGAGAGCCGCGCGAGGCAGTGAGCGGTGTCTGCGGATCGAGGTCCTGCGTCCACACGCCTGCGGCCACGATCACGTGCTTCGCACGCAGGTCCCACTCCGCGCCCTCACGGGTGCGGATGCGCGCGCCCGAGCCCGACACATGTGAGGCGGATGCCCGAGTGATGATGCGGGCACCGTAGCGCGCCGCGGTGCGCGCGACGGCGACGGTGAGGCGGGCATCGTCGACCAGCTGGCCGTCCCAGTGCACCGTGGCGCCCGTGAATCCGCTGGCGCCGAGTCCGGGCACCAGCCGTCGTGCTTCATCGGCGGTGATTGTCCGCGGGCGCGGAAGTACGCGACGCGGCGTACCCGCGGCGGAGCGCAGCAGGTCAGCAGCGCGCAGGCCTGCGCGCACGAGTGCCCGCTGCTTGGGATCGCTGTCGAAGGGCATGACATGCGGCAGCGCACGCGTGAGATGAGGTGCGATGGTCGTCATGAGCCGTGACCGCTCCACGGCGCTCTCCCAGGCGACCGCGACATCACCGTGGGCGAGGTAGCGCAGGCCGCCGTGCACGAGCTTGCTCGACCACCGCGAGGTGCCGAACGCCAGGTCGTTGGCCTCGACGAGGACGACGTCGAGGCCTCGACTTGCTGCGTCCAGGGCCACGCCGCACCCGGTGATGCCACCCCCGATGACAAGGACGTCCGGGACATGGCCGCCGAGCAGCAGATCGATCTCCTGGAGCCGCCGCTGGGCGTCGAGATCAGCGGAGGGGACGGGCACGGGCACAGTCTGCCCGGTCGTCGATGCCAGACTGTGGCCGTGCCTGCCGCAGAGGAATCGGTCGCCCGCTGGGGCGGACCCTCGGATGCCCCCGAGCTCTCGCCTCGGATCCGCGACTACCTCGCCCGCCAGGTGGGTGTCGCGCGGCCATGGCCTGCGGCCGACCCGGACTCGTGGCAGGTGCGACCGTCGCGGATCAGCTCCGTTGCGGTCCAGGCGCTGCGCGCAGTGGTCGGCGATGACCACGTCAGCGACGCGCGCGCCGAGCGGCTCGCGGCCATGGGCGGCGCGGCGTTCATCGACTATGCGCGGCGCCGATCCGGGGTCGTCGACGACGTCCCCGACGTCGTGTGCCGCCCGGCAAGTCATGACGAGGTGAGGGGCGTTCTCGCGGTCGCACGTGACCATGGGGTGGCCGTCGTTCCTGTGGGAGGCGGCACGTCGGTCGTCGGAGGCCTGCGCAGCGAGGTGCCCCGCATCGCGATCGAGTTGAGTCGACTTGGCCGCCTGCTGCATCTCGACGAAGTCTCCGGACTGGCGACCGTGGGACCGGGCGTGACCGGGCCCGTCCTCGAGGCTCTTCTCCAGGCGCGGGGTTTCACGCTGGGGCACCTGCCGCAGTCGTTCGAGCGCGCGACGATCGGAGGGTACGCCGCGACGCGGTCGGCGGGCCAGGCATCGACCGGCTACGGCCGCAGTGACGACATGGTCGAGTCCCTGCTCGTCGCGACCCCTGAGGGCACGCTGGAGCTTGGCAGAGCACCTTCCACCGCGGCGGGGCCGGACCTGCTCGGGCTCCTCTTGGGCAGCGAGGGCGCCTTCGGAGTGATCACGCGGGTCGGACTGCGTGTGCGTCGCCTCCCTGAGCACCGGGTCTACGACGCGCTTGTCCTCCCCGGGTTCGCGGCCGGCGTCGAGGCCTTCCGCGACGCGGTGCAGTCGCGCGCGACCGCCGATGTGATGCGCCTGTCCGATGAAGCCGAGACGACCACGACGCTGCTCATGTCGGGTCCCCAGGGGCTCGCGGGTGCCGCTCTCGAGCGCTACCTGCGCGCGCGCGGGGTGGACCTCTCCGGTGCGTCATTGGCGATCCTCGGCTGGGAGGGAACCGACCGCGAGCTCGTGCGTGCGCGGCGCGCAGCTACCTTGAGGGCGCTTCGCCGACACGGTGCCGTGTCGCTGGGCCATGGCCCCGGTGAATCATGGCGACGCCATCGTTTCGACGGCCCCCACCTGCGTGACGCGCTGATGGACGCGGGCTATCTCGTCGAGACCCTCGAGACGGCGACGCACTGGTCGGGATACCTCGCGTTGCACTCCGATGTCACCGCCGCGCTGCGCGAGTCGCTGGGACCGCGCCCCGGTCCCTACGTCATGTCGCACCTCTCCCACTCCTACGAGACGGGTGCATCGCTCTACACCACCGTGATCGCTGTGGCGGACCGCCGGGATCCCGTGGCGCAGTGGCAGCGCGCGAAATCGGCGACGTCCGACACGTTGATGGCGGCCGGCGCCACCATCACCCACCACCATGCCGTGGGCCGCGACCATGCCCCCTGGCTATCGCAGGAGGTCGGCCCCGTCGGGATGGCGATCCTGAGTGCCGCGAAGCGTTCCGTCGATCCCGAGGGGCTTCTCAACCCCGGTGTCCTTGGTCTCTAGCCCGCCCCCTCATCAGCGATGATCGTGACGAGGCGCACCTCCCGGAGCAGGCTGTCGCCGATCTCGCGATCGCGATACGCCGTGTCTGGCCCCCATCCGGCGGACTGCAGGAATCCACGTCGCGACTCATCCGCCAGCGGCACCCAAGTGACGGCCTCGCGGTGGCCGCCCGCGATGAGGTGATCGACGCTCGCCTGGAGGAGTCGCGAGCCATGTCCCTGCCCCCAGTGCGCGGGGTCCACGACGAGGAGGCTGACCTCGCCGGCTCCTGCGGCATCGGGGTCGACCGCGGGCCCGACCGCGGCGGCACCCACGACGCCGGAGTCGGCGTCGAGCGCGACCAGCAGGCGGTGAGGGCCTGGCTGCAGGAGTGCTCGACCCCACTCCCATGCGATCTCGTCTGCATCCAGGCCCTGCAGCACCTCCTCGGGAAGCACCCCGGCGTACGCCGAGCGCCAGGCGGCCACCTGTGCACGCGCCACGTCGTCGACATCGGAGGTGCGGGCGAGGCGCACGGAGTCAGGGGGTGTCTGCGACATGCCTCCTGCCTACCACCGACGCGGGGACTCAGCATGGGTAGGGTCCGATGCGGGAGGTCAGGTGTCCGAGTCAGAAGCGATCGAGTTCCGCAGCGATGTCACCGTGGAGCTCGTCAAGGCCACCGCACGCGACTCGGACGTCATCTGGGCCGCTCGGGTGTCGACCAAGGGCGAGCAGTCGCTCGATGACGTCGATGGGGATGCCGCGGCGGCGCGGGGTCTCATCAACTACCTCATGCGTGATCGCCACGGCACGCCCTTCGAGCACACCTCGCTCACCTACTTCATCTCCGCTCCGATCTTCGTCTTCCGCGAGTTCATGCGTCACCGCATCGCGTCGTACAACGAAGAGAGCGGTCGCTACCGCGAGCTGCGCCCGGTCTTCTACGTCCCCGGTCCCGAGCGTCGGCTGGTGCAGCAGGGCAAACCCGGAGCGTATGAGTTTGTCGAGGGGACGGCCGAGCAGCACGCCCTGGTCGTCGAGCAGACGGAGGCCTCATGCCGCGCCGCCTATGCGGCGTATCAGGAGATGCTTGCGGCCGGGGTGGCACGCGAGGTGGCTCGGATCGTCCTGCCCGTGGGCACCTACTCCTCGATGTACGTGACTATGAATGCCCGGGCGCTGATGAACTTCCTCTCGCTGCGCACCAAGCACCCCGATAGCCACTTCCCGTCGTTCCCGCAGCGCGAGATCGAGATGGTCGCCGACCTCATGGAGTCGGAGTGGGCCGCGCTCATGCCGATCACGCACGAGGCCTTCGTGGCCAGCGGCCGCGTGGCGCCGTAGCGGTAGCCTGTCGCCATGCCCGTGCCCGCCACCGGACCCGTCGGCGTCATGCTGACGGCGATGGCGACCCCCTTTGCCGCCGATGGCTCACTGGATGTTGCCGGCACTCAGCGGCTCGCGGAGCACCTGGTCGATGACCTCGGCAACGACGGCCTCGTGGTCAACGGCACGACGGGTGAGTCGCCGACGACGACCGATGATGAGAAGGCCACGATCATCCGCGCTGTCAAGGAGGCTGTCGGTGACCGCGCCCGCGTCATCGCGGGCGTCGGCACATACGACACGGCGCACTCGGTGCACCTGGCGCGCGAAGCTGCCGCTTCCGGCGCTGATGGCCTCCTCGTCGTGACGCCGTACTACAGCCGCCCCCCGCAAGAGGGGCTGCTCCACCATTTCCGGACCGTGGCGGATGCGACCGAGCTGCCCGTCGTGACCTATGACATCCCTAAGCGCACCGGAGTGGCGATTGAGGTCGACACCCTCGTGCGCCTCGCTGAGCATCCTCGGATCGTGGCCAACAAGGACGCCAAGGGGGACCTCGAGGCGGCGCAGTGGGCTATGGCGCGCTGCGACCTGGGCTGGTATTCCGGTGACGACATCCTCAACCTCCCGCTTCTGTCGGTAGGCGCCAACGGCTTCATCTCGGTGGTGGGTCATCTCGTCGCCGATCGCCTTCGCGCGATGGGGGAGGCCTTCCACGCCGGTGATGTGTGCGGTGCGATCGCCATCAACCGTGCGCTGCTGCCCGTCTACTCCGGCATCTTCCGCACGCAGGGCGTCATCCTCACCAAGGCCGCATTGCGACTGCAGGGCTTGCCGGCAGGCCCGGTGCGCTCGCCTCTTGTCGACGCGACCGCGGATCAGATCGGGCAACTCGAGCGTGACCTGCGCGAGGGTGGAGTGGACCTGTCGTGAGTCACGCTCACCCTGAGTTGCCCACCCCGCCGCCCCTTCCCGTGGGAGCGATGCGCGTCGTCGCGCTCGGCGGCCTGGGCGAGATCGGTCGCAACATGACCGTCTTCGAGTGCGCCGGGCGCCTGCTCATCGTCGACTGCGGCGTGCTCTTCCCCGAGGAGTCCCAGCCCGGCATCGACCTGATCCTCCCGGACTTCTCCTACATCGAGGACCGGCTCGACGATGTCGACGCCATCGTCCTCACGCACGGTCACGAGGACCACATCGGGGCGCTGCCCTTCCTCCTGCGCCAGCGGTCTGACATCCCGCTCTACGGCTCGCGTCTCACCCTGGCCTTTGCCGAGGCCAAGCTGCGCGAGTCGCGCATCAAGCCAGTCGTGCATGTCGTCACCGAGGGGGAGCGCCTGACGGTGGGCCCCTTCGACCTGGAGTTCCTCGCCGTCAACCACTCGATTCCTGACGCGCTGGCGGTCGCCATCCGCACCCCGGCGGGACTCGTGCTGCACACCGGCGACTTCAAGATGGACCAGTTGCCGCTCGACGGTCGTGTCACCGACCTCAACGGCTTCGCACGACTCGGCGACGAGGGCGTCGACCTCTTCCTCGTGGACTCCACCAATGCCGAGGTCCCTGGCTTCATCCCGAGCGAGCGCGAGATCTCACCGGTGCTGGACAAGGTCTTCGACCGTGCTCGCGGCCGCGTGATCGTCGCGTCCTTCGCCTCCCACGTACACCGGATCCAGCAGATCATCGATGCCGCCGCCGAGCACGGCCGCAAGGTGGCCTTCGTCGGTCGCTCGATGGTGCGCAACATGGGGGTCGCGCGCGACCTGGGCTATCTCACGGTCCCCGGGGGAGTACTCGTGTCGGTCGACCAGCTCGCCGAACTGCCCGATGACCAGGTCGTCCTGGTGTGCACGGGTTCCCAGGGCGAGCCCATGGCGGTCCTGTCGCGCATTGCCAACAACGACCACCAGATCAAGGCCGGGCCAGACGACACCATCGTGCTCGCCTCATCGCTTATCCCCGGCAACGAGAACGCCGTCAATCGCGTGATCAACGGCCTCACCCGCAGCGGCGCTGCCGTGGTCCACAAGGGCAATGCCCTCGTCCACGTGTCCGGCCACTGCTCAGCGGGCGAGCTGCTCTACGTCTACAACATCGTCAAGCCGCGCAATGTCATGCCCGTGCACGGCGAATGGCGCCACCTGCGTGCCAATGCCGCGCTAGCCGAGCGGACCGGCATTCCCCGTGACCGCATCGTGCTTGCTGAAGACGGTGTGGTGGTCGACCTCCAGGAC
>JBIKKK010000170.1:0-4807 GCA_044360385.1 Candidatus Nanopelagicales bacterium | reverse complement strand
GGCTTGCCCCCGGGACCGATGACGGTGGTGTGGAGCGATTGGTACATGTTGAACTTCGGCATCGCAATGAAGTCCTTGAAGCGCCCGGGCACCGGGCTCCAGCGGGCGTGGACGATGCCGAGTACGGCGTAGCAGTCGCGGATCGACTCAACGAGGATCCGCACTCCGACGAGGTCGTAGATATCGTCGAACTCGCGACCGCGTACGACCATCTTTTGGTACACGGAGTAGAGATGCTTGGGTCGACCGGTCACGGAGGCCTTGATGCGAGCGCCCTTGATATCCGTCTCGAGCTCGTCGATCACGCTCGTGAGGTACTGATCGCGCGAAGGGGCCCGCTGCGACACGAGTCTCTCGATCTCGTCGTACACCTTGGGATAGAGCGTGCCGAACGCGAGATCTTCCAACTCCCACTTCATGGTGTTGACCCCGAGCCTGTGCGCCAGGGGCGCATAGATCTCGAGCGTCTCCCTGGCCTTCTTCTCCTGCTTCTCCGGCGGCATGAAGCCCAGCGTGCGCATGTTGTGGAGACGATCCGCCAGTTTGATGACGAGCACGCGGATGTCGCGTGCCATAGCTACGACCATCTTGCGGACCGTTTCCGCCGCGGAGGCCTCGCCGTAGGTCACCCGGTCGAGCTTGGTTACGCCATCGACCAGGTCGGCTACCTCGTCGCCAAAGTCCTCGCGGAGTTCGTCGAGGGAGTAGCCCGTGTCCTCGACCGTGTCGTGCAGGAGCGCGGCGGAGAGGGTCGGCGCCGTCATCCCGAGCTCGGCGAGGATCGTGGCGACGGCGAGGGGATGGGTGATGTAGGGATCCCCGGAGCGCCGCTTCTGGTCGCGATGCAGGTAGGCAGCCGTCTCGTAGGCCCGCTGCAGGATGCGGACATCGGACTTCGGGTGGTACTGCCGGAGCGTCCGGATCAGGGGATCGAGCTCGGACGGGCCGGTCCGGGAACCCGTGAGGCGAGCCAGGCGGGAGCGCAGGCCGCTGGTGCCGGCGTCAGCCGGGACCTCGCGCATCGCCTCCTGCGTCACCCGTACCTCCCGCTGCTGTAGCGGTCAGTGTACGAGCATGCGGCTCACGTGAGGAGTGCGGCTACTTCTTGCCGCGCTTCGAGCGCGGTTGACGCTTCGGCTGCTGTCGCTCAGGTCCCGCGCCAGCCGCCGGCCCTGCGCCCTCCACGACCCCCACGGCGGCCGCAGCGGCCTCATGGGAGTCCGCGGCGCGCCGACCCGATCCGGCACGGCGAGCGGCCACCCTTTTATCCAATGCCTTGATCTCCGGCTGCCTCACCTTGAGCATGACTGCCACAGGGGTAGCGATGAAGAGCGAGGAATAGACGCCGACAAACATGCCCACCGCGAGCGCTACGGCCAAGTCCAGGAGCGTGCCGGCACCGAGCAGCCCGGCTCCGACGATGATGATGGCGAGCACCGGCAGCAGCGAGGTGATCGTCGTGTTGATGGAGCGGACCAAGACCTGGTTGACCGAGCGATTGGCGGCCTCGGGGTAGCTCATCACCGACTGAGCGGTGATGCCCTTGGTGTCCTCCTTGACCTTGTCGAAGACCACGACCGTGTCATAGAGGGAGTAGCCCAGGATGGTGAGGAAGCCGATGAGGGTCGCCGGCGTCACGGGTAGGCCCGTGATCGCGTAGATGCCGACGGTGAGGATGACGTCGTGCACGAGGGCGACAAGCGCCGCCACGGCGAAACGCCACTCGAAGTAGATCGCGAGGAAGATCGTCACCAGGACGAGGAAGACGATCAGCGCCTGGATGCCCTTGGCGGTGATCTCAGCTCCCCATGTGGGTCCCACCACCTGGACGCTGATGTCGGTGGCGGCGACACCGCACGTCTCGGCGAGGACGCGCGAGATCTCCTGGCTCTGGGCCGCGTCCACCGGGGGCGTCTGCACCCGGACAATGCCGGCCCCGGTCTCGGTCACGATGGCTTCCTCGCCCGTCGCCTGACTGGCGGACTCGCGAGCGCTCTCAATGGAGCAGGTGGCATTGGGCACGGCGAAGACCGCGCCGCCCTGGAACTCAACGCCGAGATTCAACCCGCGGAAGCCGAGCGCGGCTAGCGAGATGAGCACCAGGATGCCCGAGATGATGAACCACGTGCGTCGGCGACCGACGAAGTCGATGCCGGACTCGCCGCGGTAAAGACGGTCTCCCAAGGAGGCTCGGCGCGCCATCACGACTCCACTCCTACGGTCGTGCGGTCATCCGCAGCGGTGTCGCTCCCAGGCCCACGACCCGAACCCTTGGTGCGCAGACCCGTCAACCAAGTCCCCTTTTGCATCCATCCGGAGCGGCAGATAAGCACCGTCATGGGGTAGGTGAAGAGGAACGCGACAAAGATGTCGATCAGAGTGATGAGGCCGAGGGTGAAGGCGAACCCCTTCACATTGCCGACCGAGATGATGTAGAGCACGACTGCGGCCAGGAGGGTCACGAAATCCGCCGCCAGAATCGTGCGCCGTGTAGCGGACCAACCCACCTCCGCGGCCTGCCGCATGGTCTTGCCCTCGCGTAGGGCGTCGCGGATGCGTTCGTAGTAGATGATGAAGGAGTCGGCAGTGATGCCGATAGACACGATCGCGCCAGCGACGCCCGCAAGGGTGAGGGTGAAGCCGACCGTCTTGCCCAGACCGACGAACGCCATGTAGGACAGCGCGCCTGCGACGACGAGGCTCAGAACGGCGATGATGCCCAGCACGCGGTAGTAGAAGAGCAGGAAGAACACAATGAGTAGCGCGCCGATGGCACCGGCGATGAGGCCTGCACGTAGCTGATCGTTGCCCACCGTCGGCGACACGCTCGTCACCTCAACGACGTCGAGGTTGACCGGCAGAGCGCCGTAGCTGAGGACATTGGCGAGGTCCTGCGCTTCCTGCGACGTGAAGTCGCCCTCGATCTGTGCCTGGCCGCCAATGATGGGCTCGTTGAATCGCGGCGCAGACACGACGACGCCGTCCAGCACGATGGCGAATGCGTTACACGGACTCGGACCACCGGGGGAGCACTCGGGAAGCGCGTAGAGCTCCTGTGAGGCCTCGGCGAGGGCTCGCGCGCCCTCACTGTCGAAGGTCAGGCTCACGACCCAACCGCCCACGCCCTGCGCGGGAAGCTGGGCGACCGCATCCGTGACATTGGTGCCCTGGATGAATGCGGGCTGCAGGGAGTACTTGGCTGCGCCGTCGGTGTCGCAGGTGCCGAGCCAGAGCTCGGGATCATCGGGGCTGCCACCCGCCTGATTGATGGGGTCGAGGCAGTCGAGGGCCGCAACCTCGGCCTGGAACTCAGGGGTGTTGTCGGCCGCCTGCACGATCTGCGCGCTGGTCGCCGCGTCATCAGCCGTGGGCGCCGGAGCAGGAGCAGTGGTGTCATCAAGCGACGCCGGGGCGGGCCCCAGGATGGTCCAGACGGGGCGGAAGTCCAGGAGCGCCGTGCGCCCCACCAGCTCGACCAGCCTCTCCTGGCTGACATCGGGCACGGACACGACGATGGCTGCCCCGTCACCCGATCCCTGCACCGTGACCTCGGCCTCGGCGACGCCGACGCCGTCGACGCGCTGCCGGATGATCGCCACGGTCTGGGCGAGTTGATCGTCGGTGATTGATGCGCCTTCCTGCACCGCCTGGGGCTGCAGGATGACCTGGGTGCCGCCGCGCAGGTCCAGACCCAGGCGCACGGTGTTGTCCTGACCCGGCCAGAAGGCCCACGCCGCCACAGCAGCGGTGATGAGCGCCATGATGAGGAGCAGCCGACCGGGGTGCGTCTGCGAGCCGGTGCGGCTACTGCGGTTGGCGGAGGGCACGTGTCTTCCTTCTCAGCGTGGTGGTGACAGGAGGGGGGCCGCGACCGGCCTAGGCGCTCTGGCCCGGAGGCTCGGCCGGAGGGGCCGCGTCCGTGGATGCGGTCTCCGGCTCGATGACCTTGCCGATCGCCGCCTTGACGACGCGGATGACTACGCCGGGAGCGATCTCGATCTCGGCATCGTCATCCTCGATAGCCACCAGGGTGCCGTAGACGCCGGCGGTCGTCATCACGCGAGATCCTGGAGCGAGCGCCGACATCATCTCGGCCTGCTTCTTCTGGCGATTGCGAGCCGGGCGCATGATGAGCAGGTAGAAGACCACGCCGATCAGGAGAATCGGCAGCAGCGTGCCCAGACTTTCCACGAATACACCCCTCGAAGGCCGCGGCGCCAAGACGGCGCACTTGGTCAACGAGCCTAGCCGGAGCCCCCCGGCGAAGCGTGGCCGGTGGGGCCCGGCGGGTCGGCCACGCCGCCCCTGTCGGGCTCGTCCGGGAAGCCGAGGAGTCCCTGATCCGGCCAGGTCCCAGCCGGAGGAGCCACGCCCAGGTGGGCGTACGCGGCAGCCGTCGCCACCCGACCCCGCGGCGTGCGGGCCAGGAGGCCGTGACGCACGAGAAAAGGCTCGGCCACCGTCTCCACGGTTTCGGGCTCCTCCCCCACGGCAACAGCCAGGGTGGAGAGTCCGACGGGACCCCCGCCGAATCGACGCACGAGCGCGTCCAGAACCGAACGATCCAGCCGGTCCAGTCCAAGCACATCAACCTCGTAGAGGTCGAGCGCCGCACGCGCGGCACTCCGATCGATATCACCGGTGCCGTGCACCTGCGCCCAATCGCGCACGCGGCGTAGAAGTCTGTTGGCGATGCGTGGAGTGCCGCGAGACCGCCGGGCGATTTCGGAGATCCCTTCGGCATCGATGTTTACGGCGAGAAGGTTCGCTGACCTCTCGAGGATCGAGCGCAGGTCTGCTTCGTCAT
>JBIKKK010000169.1:0-4839 GCA_044360385.1 Candidatus Nanopelagicales bacterium | reverse complement strand
CGTGGTCTTCATCCTGCTCACCATCGGCAACGACATCGGCGGCTACGCCACGGGCGTGCTCTTCGGCCGCCATCCCATCGCTCCGCAGGTGAGCCCCAAGAAGTCATGGGAGGGGTTCGCGGGCTCGTTCGTCGTGCAGTGCCTTATCGGCGTCGCGGCGTTCATCTGGGTCTTCGATGCGCCGTGGTGGCAGGGCCTCATCATGGGCGCCGTGCTCACCGTCACCGCGACTGCCGGGGATTTCGTCGAGAGTGCGATCAAGCGCGACATCGGGGTCAAGGACATGGGGTCGTTCCTGCCGGGCCACGGCGGCATCATGGACCGCCTGGACTCGCTCGTCGTCAACGCCTTCGCCGCCTGGGCGCTCTTCGCGCTCTTCCTCGGCCAGGGCTGATGTCACACTGGACCCATGCCCGTTCCCGGTGAGTTGACCCTCGAGGCGCCCCGCAGGGGCAAGCCTCCGGCGCACCTCGCAGACCTCGACATGGCCGGGCGTCGCGAGGCGATGCTCGCACTAGGCCTACCTGCCTTCCGCGCTGACCAGGCATCGCGCCACTACTTCGGCCGCCTCGCGACGGATCCGCAGGGCTGGACCGACCTGAGCCCGGCCGATCGCGACACTCTGGCGCAGGCACTTCTCCCGGATCTCCTCACGCCGGTGCGCGAGATGTCGTGCGACGACGGGGCCACGGTCAAGATGCTGTGGAAGTTGCACGATGGCTCGCGTGTGGAGTCCGTACTCATGGGCTACCGCGACCGGGTGACCATATGCGTTTCCAGTCAGGCAGGCTGCGGCATGAACTGCCCCTTCTGCGCTACGGGGCAGGCGGGCCTCACCCGCAACCTGTCGACCGCGGAGATCGTCGAGCAGGTGATCGCGGGCTCGCGGCTCGTGCGCGATGGGGACTTCCCCGGCAGCCGCGACCGCGTGAGCAATGTCGTCTTCATGGGCATGGGGGAACCCCTCGCCAACTACAAGGCGCTCATGGGCGCTATCCATCGCATGGTCGATCCCGTGCCCGAAGGTCTTGGCATGTCGGCCCGCGGGATCACGGTGTCCACCGTGGGCCTGGTCCCGCGGATGCGCGAGCTCGCCACCGAAGGCCTGCCGCTGCGACTCGCCGTATCGCTGCATGCACCCGATGACGAGCTCCGCGACACGCTCGTGCCCATCAACACGCGTTACCCCGTGTCCGAGGTCCTGGATGCGGCGTGGCATTACGCCGACGTCACCCGGCGGCGGGTGAGCATCGAATACGCCCTCATCCGAGACGTCAACGATCAGCGTTGGAGGGCCGAGCTGCTGGCCAAGCGCCTGCGCGGGCACCTCGTGCACGTCAATCTCATCCCGCTCAATCCCACGCCCGGATCTGCGTGGACTGCGTCGGATCCGGACGACGAGCGGGCCTTCGTTCGGGCCCTCGAGATCGCGAAAGTCCCCGTGACCGTCCGCGACACCCGAGGGCGCGAGATCGACGGCGCATGCGGACAGCTTGCCGCCGCGACGCCCTGACGGTCGGCGCGTGCGCTAGCGTCGCCGCCATGGCCAACGCCGGAGAGGCTGCCCATGCGCGCAGCCTGGAGGACCCCGTCGGCTACTGGCGTGAGGCTTCCGCTCTCATCGACTGGGCCGTCCCTCCGCAGACGGTCTTGGACGACTCACGTGCGCCCCTCTACCGCTGGTATGCCGGCGGACAGCTCAACACCTGCGCGAATGCCCTGGATCGCCACGTGGAGCGCGGCCGAGGGGACCGGATCGCGCTCATTCACGACAGTGCCTACACGGGTGAGGTCACGAGGCTGACCTACGCCGAGCTCCTGGATCGTGTGTCGCGCTTCGCCGATGCGTTGCGGCGTCAGGGCGTCGAGCGTGGAGACCGCGTCATCATCTACCTCCCCATGGTGCCCGAGGCACTCATCGCCATGCTGGCGTGCGCCCGGCTCGGTGCAGTCCACTCCGTCGTCTTCGGCGGCTTTGCTCCGCCCGAGCTCGCCGCCCGTATTGATGATGCGCTTCCCGAGGCAATCGTCACCGCTTCCTGCGGTATCGAAGGCGGGCGCATCGTGCCCTACAAGCCGCTTGTCGACGAGGCGCGCGCACTCGCCAAGCACAGGGTGGCTGCGTGCATCGTGCTGCAGCGCCCGCAACTCACCTCGGAGATGGGGGAGGGAGATATCGAGTGGGCCGACGCCCTCGAGGGTTCACACCCGATAGACCCGGTTGTGGTCGAGGCGACCGACCCGCTCTACATCCTCTATACGTCGGGCACCACGGGTAAGCCGAAGGGCATTGTGCGTGACAACGGTGGGCACGCCGTCGCCATGGCGTGGAGCCTGTCGCATGTCTACGGGATCGGCCCGGATGATGTCTGGTGGGCGGCCTCCGATGTCGGCTGGGTCGTCGGCCACTCCTACATCGCCTATGCGCCGCTCATCATCGGATGCACCACCGTGATGTACGAGGGCAAGCCGGTGGGCACCCCTGATGCGGGCGCGTTCTGGCGCGTCATCGAAGAGCATCGGGTGAACTCGCTCTTCACCGCCCCGACGGCCATCCGTGCGATCAAAAAGGAAGACCCGGGTGGCAGCAAAATGGCCAAGCGCGACCTCAGCAGCATGCGATGCCTCTTCCTTGCCGGGGAGCGGCTCGATCCGGATACCTACTCCTGGGCCACGGAGCACCTGGGCATCCCCGTTGTCGATAACTGGTGGCAGACGGAGACAGGCTGGCCTATTGCGTCGAGCATGCGCGGACTCGACCCGCTGCCCCTCAAGGTGGGTTCACCTTCGCGGCCCGTACCCGGCTACGACGTATGTGTCCTTGACGAGCACGGTGACGAGGTTGCCCCGCTCACCGAGGGCAATATCTCCATTCGACTGCCCCTGCCTCCAGGCACGCTGCCCACGCTCTGGGGTGACGATGACCGCTACGTGGCGGCGTACCTGTCGACCTTCCCCGGCTTCTATGCCACGGGGGATGGCGGCTACGTCGACGAGGACGGCTATCTCTACGTCATGGGTCGCACGGACGACGTGATCAACGTCGCGGGCCATCGCCTCACGACGGGCTCCCTCGAAGCCGCGGTCTCGGGGCATCCCGCGGTCGCCGAGTGCGCCGTCATCGGTGTCCACGATCAGATCAAGGGGCAGGTCCCACGGGCCTTCGTCGTACTCAAGTCCGGGGTGGAGCCCGATCCCGATGAGTTGCAGCAGGAGGTGATCGCGCTCGTGCGCGACACCGTCGGCCCTGTGGCCGCGCTGCGCGACGTGCGGATCGTCCCCGCACTGCCCAAGACGCGTTCGGGCAAGATCCTGCGCAGGTCCATGCGCGCGATCGCCGACGGCAAGCAGGAGCCGGTCCCGTCGACCATCGAGGACCCGCGCGTGCTGGAGGCCATCGCGCCGCTGCTGCGGGGGGACTGGTGACCGACACGGACGCCGGCCCGCTGCAGGGCATCGTGGTCGCGGACTTCAGCCGGGTCCTGGCAGGTCCCTACGCCACCATGCTGCTGGGGGACCTCGGAGCGGAGGTCATCAAGGTCGAGCGCCCCGGCCAGGGCGATGACACCCGCGCCTGGGGGCCGCCGTACACCGAGCAGGGCCAGTCGACGTACTTCGCAGGGGTGAATCGCAACAAGTCGACGTGTGCGCTCGACCTGGGCACGGCCGAGGGTAGGGCTGCCGCGCGTGACCTCGCGCTCTCGGCCGATGTGGTGATCGAGAACTTCAAGCCGGGTGCACTGGATCGCATGGGTCTGGGATACGCCGAGCTTGCCCGCCAGCACCCCGGTCTCGTCTACTGCTCCATCACGGGATTCGGATCCGGTGCCGGTCGGGACCTGCCCGGCTACGACCTCCTCGTGCAGGCGATGGGCGGGCTCATGAGCATCACCGGCCCCGGGCCGGGCGAGCCCACCAAGGCAGGCGTGGCCCTCGTGGATGTCATCACGGGTCTGCACGCGACAGTGGGCATCCTGGCGGCACTGCGTCACCGCGATGCGACAGGCGAGGGTCAACACGTCGAGGTCAACCTGCTGTCGTCGCTGCTCTCGGCGCTGGTCAACCAGTCATCGGGTTATGTCGCTGCCGGTGTGGTCCCGGGCATCCTCGGCAATGCACACCCCTCGATTGCCCCCTACGACGTGTTCGCCACAGGGGATCGGCCCCTGGTCATCGCCGTCGGCAACGATGGGCAGTTCGCTGCACTGGTGGCGACACTCGGGGCACCCGAGCTCGCTGCGCATCCGGACTACGCCACGAATCCGGCTCGCGTGGCGCATCGGGAAGACCTCAAGGCGCGTCTTGAGGAGCTGCTGGCCTCCCGCGGCGCCGACGAATGGCAGCGACAGATCACGCAGGCGGGAGTGCCGTGCGGCCCGATCAACGATCTCGCCCAGGCATTTGAGCTCGCATCCGCGCTCGGCCTGGAGCCCGTGGTGGAGGTCGATGGCACCCCCACGGTGGCCCACCCGATCACCTTGAGCCAGACCCCCGCGACGTATCGAAGCGGTCCGCCCGATCTGCCGTCCGACTAGCGGAAGGCGGGGATACCCGTCAGCGCCTGGCCGATGATGAGCGTGTGCATCTCGTTGGTGCCCTCGTAGGTGAAAACCGACTCGAGGTTGTTCATATGGCGGATCACCGGATACTCCAACGTGATGCCGTTGCCGCCCAGGATCGATCGGCACTCGCGGGCGATGGCGAGCGCCTCGCGGGCGTTGTTGAGCTTGCCGAGGCTCACCTGCTCGGGCGTGATCGCATGCTCATCCTTGAGTCGACCGAGGTGAATCGCTAGCAGCATGCCCTTGCCGAGCTCGAGCGTCATGTCGGCGAACTTCT
>JBIKKK010000031.1:0-16577 GCA_044360385.1 Candidatus Nanopelagicales bacterium | reverse complement strand
CCGTCCCCAAGAGAAGAAATCCCGCACCGTGTCCGGACGAGCAAGATCAAGGTCCGCACGAGGGATGGCTCGCAGTGCGATGCCTTCAGGTGCCGCTTGCTCCAGGAGTTCGCGGCCCAACTGCCCCGTGGGACCGATCACCCACCACTCCCGCTGCGCCACGGTTGCAGTATGGCAACTCCCTCTGCCAAAGGCTTTGGGCATCCACCCTCATCATCGAATCAGGGTGTGCCTGCCGACCTACGCGACGGGATCGCGCCGAGGCACGGAATCGGAGTGGAACCCCTACACCTCGACGGGGAGGCCCGTCCGCGCGCTCTCCGCGGCCGCCGCAGCAATGACGACGGGCGCACGACCATCGGCGAGTGAGACGGGCGACTCCCCGCCGTCGAGCACGTAGTCGGTGAAGTAGCGCCACTGGTCCCGATAGGCGGTCTCATAGCGCTCGATGAAGAAGTGAGGCAGCACCGGGCGATGCGTCTCATCCGCGAGATAGACCTCGCTGCGGTTGAGGCGCTCGTTGTCGGAGACCGTCATGCCGAGCGAGCCAAGCACCTCGACACGCTGGTCGTAGCCGTAGGGCGCCTCACGTGCGATATCGATCGTGGTGATGGCGCCATTGGCGTGCGTGAGCACCGCGACACCAAGGTCGACATCACCGGACTCGCCGATCGCCGGGTCGATGAGGTTGGCACCCTGCGCCCACACCTTGACGACGGGCGAGCCGACGACGAAGGCGGCCATATCGAAGTCGTGGATCATCATGTCGACCCAGATGCCACCGCTCACCTTCACGTATTCCACCGGCGGCGGAGAGGGATCACGACTCGTCACGCGGGCCATGCGCACGTCGCCGATGCGCCCACTGCGCACAGCCTCACGCACCGCGCGGTGACCGGGATCGAAGCGCCGATTGAAGCCCACCATGAAGGGCACGCCGGTGCGCTCCAGCACCTCCGCCGCACGATCGACCTCGGCGAGGTCGAGGCTCACCGGCTTCTCGCAGAAGATCGCCCTGCCGGCCTCGGCCGCGGCCACGATGTAGTCGACGTGGGTGTCGGTCGACGTGCAGATAGCCACGGCGTCCGACATCGCGATGACCTCCTCGGCGCTCACCGCGGGCACGCCGTACGCCGCGCCTACTTCAGCAGCCGACGCGGCATTGACGTCGCTCACCGCCGACAGGGTCGCGCGAGGTGTCTGGCGTGCGATGTATTCGGCGTGCATGCGCCCGATGCGACCGGTGCCGATGACACCGATGCGGAGAGGATCCTTGCTCACGTGGTCTCCCGTCGAGTGGCGTGCTCCTTGAGTGCCCCCCGAAGTTCCTCTGGTGTACGGCGCTCCGCCAGCGCGGCGCGGACGACATCAGCCTGGCTGCGGGGCGCTAGCCCACCAACCGGTGGATCCCGATCGAGATTGGTCGGGAAGGGATAACCCTCCGCCGCTGAGCGCAGTGCGGTCTGCGCCCGAGGATCGTCACCGCGCTCGAGCAGCTCGGGATAGATCGCAAGCACCACCCGCTCACGATCGACGCTCTCCATCGCCCGGCCGAAGGCGCTGCTCACCTGCAGCAGGTTGACCATGCGCCGCACATCGGCGGTGCGATTGGTGCCCGCCCCGTGGATGAGCGCGGGGTTGAAGAAGATCGCATCGCCCTTGGCGAAGGGCACCTGCACGCAGTGCCTGGTCGTGAACTCCGCGAAGTCCTCGCGCCCCGAGATGAGATAGCCGCCCGGGTACTTCTGCGAATGCGGCAGCAGCGTTGTGGGACCGGTCTCGAGCGGGGTGTCGCCGTGGGCGATCGCACCTTGCAGTGTGAGCGCGGGCGAAAGATCATGCACGTGGTCGGGATAGTCCTCGATCTGAGCCGATGACATGAATCCCAAGTGATAGTCGCGGTGCGGCACCTGTGCGGCTCCGCCGGGATTGACGACATTGACCTGCGCCGTCATCTGGTACGCAGGGCCGAGCCATGCCGTCGAAACGAGGTCGATGATGTCGTTGCCGTGGTAGTCGACGAAGACCGCTGGGTCCGCGACGGCCAGCTTCTCCAGTGAATTCCAGATGCGGTCATTGGCACCCGGCTTGGCGAAGTGATCCCCCACCGACTGCCCTGCGGCGTTCTGCTCATCGATGATCCGGAAGAAGACCTCCGTGGCCCGGTCGACGACCGCGGGATCCATGGCACCCTCGATGATGACGACCCCCGGACCCTCGCGCAGGGCGCGGGCCAATTCGGCGTAGGAGGCCTGGCGGTCAAGCCCGACAGGGGCGGCTCCGCCGACCCGACGGGCCGCGCCGCGAAGGTCCTCGGCCGCATAGACGAGGACCTTGGCCTCGACCCGGGTCGCGAGTGGATAGTCCGCGAGGACGGTGTCCTCGGCAACGATCGAGGCGAGATCCTCAACCTTGCACTCGGCGGCGCGAAGCATGGCAGCATCCAACCCCATGAGACGCACCCTCGTTGCGGGAACCCTGATGGTCGCTGCCGCGGGAGCGGCCACCCTCACCGCGCGCCGCCGAGCCGCTGCGGTCCGAGCGGGCACCGACCCCTACCCCTACGACGTACTCAGTGCAGAGCCGACTGGGGTGACGACCTTCGTCGAGCGTCCCGACGGCACCCGCATCCGCGTCATCACCGCGGGCGAGGGACCCACGGTCGTCCTTGCCCACGGGATCTACATGAGCGTCGTGGAGTGGAGCGTGCTGTGGGACATGCTCCTCGCCCGCGGATATCGCGTGGTCGCCTTCGACCAGCGTGGCCACGGGCAGTCCACCATTGGAGCCGACGGCATCAGCACGGCCACGATGGCGAGCGACTACCTCGCAGTGCTCGAGGCGGTTGACGCGCACGACGCGGTGCTGCTCGCACACTCCATGGGCGGATTCCTCGCCATCGCCGCGGTGCTTGACGTTCCGGGAGTTGCCGAGCGGCTGCGCGGTCTCATCCTCATGTCGACCTTCCCGGGCGATGTCCTGCACGGTGCGCCGCAAAACCAAGCGCAGATCCCCCTCATCAAGTCGGGGCTCCTGCAGGTCATGGTGGGCAACGACACCGTCGGCACGATCTTCGGATCGGGCCTGTGCGGAGACAATCCATCGCCGGCGATGGTGCAGGTCTTCCTCGAGACCTTCCGCGCGGCCGACCACAAGCCCCTGCTCCCGATCCTCGAGGCCTTCAGCGCGGAGGATCGTGGTGACCGCCTCGGCGAGATCACCGTGCCCACCATCGTGCTCTGCGGGCGCAAGGACACCACCACGCCACCGTGGCAGTCGGAACGCCTGGCCGAGGGCATCCCCGGAGCGCAGGCATGGTGGGTCCCCACCGCGGGCCACATGCTGAATTGGGAGTCCCCCGACGCGATCATGGAAGCGGTCGGGGAGTTGTCGAAGCAGCGCTAGAGACTACTTCTCGACGTAGAAGCGGAGCTCGGTGGGCTCGCGCAGCTTGTCGGCGAGGAAGGCATTGCCGTCGGTCACATGCGACAGGGTCATGTGCTCATTCCAGGCCTCGCGCGAGACGAACTTCTCGAACATCAGCCAGGTGTCAGGCTCCTCGCCGACGACGAGCTCCATGTAGACGTTGCCCGGCTCCTCGCGCGTGGCATCGCGCATGATGCGCAGGCGCTCGGCAACCGCGTCCGCCACCTCCATGCGCGGCTTGATGACGGCGATGAGGTAGAGGGCTTCGCTGGACATGCGGCGAGATTATCGGGATACCGCCGCAGTGTCAGGCGGGGATGGCCTCGGCGACTCGGAGGGCATTGGCAGCGATGGTGAGGGCCGGGTTCTGCGCCCCCGATGAGGGGAAGAACGCCGAGTCGACGACGTAGAGGTTGTCGACATCATGGCTGCGGCACCATGGATCGAGCACGCTCTGGCTCGGGTCCTCACCCGCGACGGCCGTGCCGCACATGTGGCTATTCATGGAGATGTCGAAGCGCTGCTCGAAGATCGCGACGTAGCCGGCCTTCTTCAAGACCGACCGGGCCTTGGCGAGCATCAGCTCGTGGCGGTCGTAATTGGTGCGTGTCCAGGCCACCGTGAGGCGCCCCGCTGAGTCGAGATAGATGCGGTTGCGCGGATCAGGGGTGTCCTCGGTCATCACCAGCCACTCCATGCTGCGCGCTGCCATCGGCTTGAGCACCGAGAGCGGTGCCTTGGTGGCGTGGGTCTTCATCATCGACGCCTGGACCTTGCCGATGCACTGCAGCGTGCCGCCGGGGAAGCCATCGCCCATGTCATCGTAGAAATCATTGACACAGGCGGTCTTCTGGAAGACCACGTCGTTAGTACGCCGCGGATCGATCGCGGCGATATGCGAGTTGTTGTGCACCATGTAGCGGGTGCCGATGAGGCCCGAGGAGTTAGCCACGCCGCTGCGCAGCAGCAGTGCGGCAGAGTTGGCCGCTCCCGCGGACGAGGCGAAGACCCGGCCGCTCACCTCCAGGGGCTCGCCATCCAAGCTGCCGACGGCGCGGGAGATGCGACCCGAGGCATCGGTCTCCAGGCGGTCGACGTAGGCCCCCGTCACCAGGCGCACCCTTCCCGTCGCCATCGCCGGCTCAAGAGCGCAGATCTCGGCATCCGACTTGGCATCCCAGCGACAGGGGAAGCCATCGCACGTGCCGCAGCGGATGCACCGGCCTCCGGGGCGCAGGTCGACCCCCATCGCCGTCGTGCTCGGGTGCAGCCCCTGCTCGCTCAGGCGCCTCAGGGTCTCGGCGACGTAGGGCTCATGCGCCAGCGCGGGGTAGGGGTAGGGCTCACTGCGCCACGGCTCGAAGTGGGTTGAGTCGCCATCCTCATCGGGTCCGGGCGACCCGTGCACGTTGTAGAGGGTCTCGACCTGGCAGTAGTAGGGCTCGAGATCGGCATAGGAGAAAGGCCACTTCGGCGACACCGCGTTGGGGTAGACGGTCTCCTCGAAGTCGCGCTCGCGCAGTCGCGGCAGCGACGATCCGTAGACCTTGGTGTTGCCGCCGACGATGTAGTGCACACCCGGGGCGAAAGGCGTGCCGTCTTCGGTGTACCAGGTGTCCTTGGGCTTGTAGCGACGCTCGACGAAGACCGCCTCGGGGGAGGTGTTCTCCGCCTCCTTGGGCAGGTGGTGTCCGCGCTCGAGGACGAGCACGTCCACACCCCGCTGGGCAAGGCCATAGGCAAGTGTCGCTCCCCCCATCCCACTCCCGATGATCACGACGTCGGCAGAGAGCTCCATGCCCCTATCCCACCACAGCGGGGCAGAGCACATGACCTCCGCGCCTCATCACACGGACCTACGGATACCGCACGGGCCTCGCCGACGAGCCGGGCACATTGTTGGTTCCGTAAACCCGCACGAGGTAGCGCGCGGCGCCTGGATCGCCCGTCGTATCCAGGGCGTAAGGCCCGGCGTACCCCGCGTAGTCGATGTCGACACCGCGGCGCACGAGACGCAGGCAACGGGCGAGGGTGTCACAGGGCGTGCCCACCGACGTGACGGACGGCAGTGCCGCCCGCACTCCCTCCGGCGTGACCTTGCCGAGCATTCGCCCCGAGGCCTCCGCGGCAAGGATGGCGATCGCGGCCGCGTCGTAGGACTGCGGCGAGTACGCCGTCTGCTTCGCCCCAGGCGCGAGTGCCTTGATGCGCGAGGCAAGAGCGCGCGGCACGCTCAGGTCGAGCGCGAGGGCCAGGGCACCGTCGAGGGTCCCCCGACGCAGTGACTTCGCATCCACTCCGTCGACCGCACCGGGCGTGAGGAGCACCAACCCGGGCATGCCACGGGGAAGCAACTCTCGCAGGATGGCGGTCGTCTCAGCGCCGGAGGCCAGCAGCATGGCATCTGCACTCGTGCGCACAATGCGCGTGGCGATAATCGATGCTGATTGCCGGGCGCTGAAGACGACCTCCGCGGACTCCAGGCCCAGGTCGCCTGCACGATCGCGTGCCGCGTCGATGAGGGGGCGCTGGTCGCGCGGTCCCACCACGACGAGGCGCAGTGCACCACGCTGCTTGGCGAGCGTGGCGAGCATCGCGCCGTTGAGAGGCTCCGCCGGCACCGTGCGCGCCAGCACGCCGCTGAGTTGCGCGCTCGTGGCGGCAGGCGAGATGAGGGTGCGGCCGGCTACCGCATCGAGATTGTCGAGCACGAGCGCAGAGGAGAGCGGGCCGATGACCGCCTGGGCCTGCGGCATGGCGGCAAGCGTGCGCGCGAAGGTCCGACCACCCGCACTGCCGGAATCCCCCGGACGCAGGACGACATCGACGCCGAGCACACCACCCGCGGCATTGGCATCCTCCACCGCGAGGCGCACCGCCGCCTGTGTGGCAGGGCCGTAGGCGGCCAACGAGCCCGTGTCCGGGAGCGTCGTACCCAGGGTGAGGGCCGTGACATCGCGCGCTGACGGCACATCGGGTGATGCCACGACGGTCGTCGCGCCCCCCAGGCCCATGACCACGCAGGTCATGGCCGCGAGTGCGGTGGTGACGGGCCGAGGGCGATGCACGATTCGATGGTAGGTGGGCCGCTGATTGAATGCGCGGGTGGACTCACTGCGGATCGGCGTCATCGGCACCGGAAACATCGGCACCTCGCACGCGCGCTCCCTCGCGCGGGAGGTGTCAGGAGCTCAAGTGGCCTGGCTTTACGACGCAGACCACGCGCGCGCCTCTGTCCTGGCAGATGAACTCGGGGCGAACGTCGCCCCGAACGTCGAGCAGCTCGTGGCATCGAGCGACGCGGTCGTCATCGCTTCCCCCGATGCCCTGCACGCCGAGCAGGCGCTGCTGTGCCTCGATGCCCAGCGGCCCACTCTCTGCGAGAAGCCCCTCGCACCGACCGTGCCCGCGGCGCAATCGGTGGTCGACGCCGAGGTCGATCTGGGGCACCGCCTCATCTCCCTGGGTTTCATGCGCCGCTTCGATCCGGGCTACGTCGCACTGAAGGAGTCGCTTGCGGGCATCGGCGAGCGGCTCATCGTGCACAACGTGCATCGCAATGCCTTCGCGCCGTACGGGCTCACCACCACCGGCACTCTCACCAACTCCGCGATCCACGAGATCGACATCAATCGCTGGCTGCTCGACGACGACTACGCCACCGTGCAGGTGGTCGCCGGTCGCCCCGGGCCGAAGACCCCGGAGGGCGAGCTCGATCCGATCCTCGTGCTCCTCACCACACGCGGCGGCGCTGTGGTGGAGATCGAAGCCTTCGTCAACGCCGCCTACGGCTACGAGGTGCGCTGCGAGGTCGTCGGCAGCGAGGGCACGGTGGAGATGGGCGACGGTGCCTACCTGACCCGCCGGGCGGAGCGTGCGGTCGGTCACGAGGTGCCCGAGCTCTGGCTCGGCCGCTTCGAGGACGCCTATCGACGTCAGCTGCAGGCCTGGGTCGACGCCACGCACACCGGGCGCACGAGCGGCGCAACAGCATGGGACGGGCTGCTCGCGACGATCACGGCCAATGCCGCGGTCACGGCCATCACCGAGGGACCTCAGGCGATCAACCTGCCCGAGCGTCCCGCCCTCTACCGCTAGCGGATCGGCGTCAGCTGCTGATCGGACTCCGGCACCGTCATGGCGCCGGTCATGATCGAGACGACCTCATTCATCTGGTGCGACTGCGGTGTGACCACCGCTGCGCGGCGGCCGAGACGCTGCACGTGAATGCGGTCGGCGACATCGAAGACCTGCGGCATGTTGTGCGAGATCAAGATGATGCTCATCCCGCGATCGCGCAGGTCCTTGATGAGCTTGAGCACGCGAGCAGACTCATTGACGCCGAGGGCGGCCGTCGGCTCGTCGAGGATGACGACCTTGCTGCCGAAGGCTCCGGCGCGTGCCACGGCGACCGCCTGGCGCTGACCGCCCGAGAGGGTCTCGACCGACTGCGTGATGCTCTGGACGGTGAGCACGCCCAGGTCATTGAGGCTCTTGGTCGCCTCCGCACGCATCCGCTTCTTGTCCAGGCTCCGGAAGACCTTGCCGAGAATCCCCTTCTTGCGGATCTCACGACCGAGGTAGAGGTTCTCGGAGATGTCCAGCACGGGGGCCACGGCCAGGGTCTGGTAGACGGTCTCCACTCCCTTGGCGCGGGAGTCGTTGGTCGACTTGAAGGTCACTTCCTCGCCGTCGACGAACATCTCACCGGAGTCGGGCGTGAGGGCACCGGAGAGGCACTTGATGAGTGTGGACTTGCCGGCACCGTTGTCGCCCACCACCGCGAGCACCTCGCCGGGGTAGAGCTCGAAGTTGCAGTCGGTGAGGCCGATGACCCGTCCGAAGGACTTGTTGAGGTCCTTGGCCTGGACGATGGGCTGAGTGGTGGTCGTTGCGGTCATGCCTTCACCTTCCGAATCCACTGATCGACCGCCACGGCGGCGATGACCAGGATGCCGATCGCGAGCACGCGATAGGCCTGGTCGAGACCCGCCAGGGACAGACCGAAGTCGAGTACGACGATGATGAGCGTTCCGAGCAGGGTGCCGATGAGGCGACCGCGGCCGCCGAAGAGCGAGGTGCCGCCGATCACGACAGCGGTGATCGTCTCGAGGTTGATCTCGGGCGCGACATTCGGACTTGCGGCCGCGGTGCGGCCGATGGTGATCCAGGCTGCGACGCCGATGACCACGCCCGCGACGATGTAAACGCTGAAGAGCACGCGCTTGACGTTGATGCCGGAGAGCTCGGCGGCTGCCGGGTCGTCGCCCACGGCGTAGACGTGCGTGCCCCACGCGGTGCCGCGGAGGATGTACGCGAAGAGCACGTAGAGCAGGAGCATGACGATGAGGCCCAGGGTGAACGTCAGTGGCCCAACCTCGAACTTCGTGCTCATGAGGAGCATGAAGTCGGGCATTTCCTTGCCCTGGATGGTGCGGGCCTTGAAGAGGATGAGCGTCAAGGCCGTGAAGATGCTCAGGGTGCCCAGGGTCACGATGAACGGCGGCAGGTTGAATCTGACGATCAGGAAGCCATTGAGGCCGCCGGCGAGCGTCGCCATGACCAAGCCGAGGAATACGGCGAGTACAGGGTTCTGCCCGGCCATGAAGGTGACGTTGGAGGCGGTGGTGTAGACCGCCAGGTTGGCCATGAACATCTGGGCGAAGACCATGATCGCGCCGATGCTCAGGTCGATGCCAGCGGTGAGGATGACGATGGTCTGCGCGATGGCCAGCGTGCCGACGATGACCGTCTGCTGAAGCATCAGCGAGATCGTGCCGGGCTTGAAGAAGTTCTCGAGGTCGCCGACGCCCATGACGAGCCCCAGGACTCCGAAGATCACCAGGAGGAGCGCGAGGACGAAAAGCGGACTCAGCCAGGGGTAGCGGTGAAGGGAGGACTGCACCTTCTGCATGGGCGTCGCACTGTGGGCGAACTCATCCGCTGCCGTCGTGGGGGCCGTAGAACTCACATCAACCTCCGGTCAATCGTGCCTGAGGGGAGCGTAGCCGTACAAGGAAAGTGCGGGGCGGCCTTTGGCAAAGCCGCCCCGCACTCCTCACTTCTTACCTAGGACCGATCAGCCCCAGGCGTTGTCGATGCACTCCTGTGCCGTCCACTGCTCGGCAGCGGTAACGGTGTCCATCGGCATGTCGGTGCAGAGCTTCACACCGGTGTCGAAGAACTCACCGTTGGCCGAGGTGGGCGACGGCGGAGCGCCGCCGTCGGCGATGGCCTTGATGGCCTCGACGCCGAGCTTGGCCATGAGCAGCGGGTACTGCTGCGACGTGGCCTGGATCTCGCCAGCCTTCACAGCCTCGACGCCGGCGAGACCGCCGTCGACCGAGACGATGATGACGTCGGTACCGATCGTCTTGCCAGCAGCCTTGAGGGCTTCAGCGGCACCGAAGGCGGTGGGCTCGTTGATCGTGTAGACGACGTTGATGTCGGAGTTGGCAGCGAGGCACTTCTCCATGCCCGTGCGGCCGCCCTCCTGGTTGGCGCCTGTGGCCTCGAGGCAGACGATCTCGTAGTCGCCACCGGCACCTGTGGTGTAGGAGCCCGTCTCGGCCTCGTCACCCATGATGGTGCCGTCGACGACGTCGATGCCCATGCCCTTGAGGAAGCCGTTGTCACGGCAGTAGTCCACCGACACCATGCGGTCGTTGAAGATGACCAGGCGAGCGATGGTGGCCTTCTCGCCATTGAGCCAGCCCGCGGCCCACTGGCCGATGGCCTCGCCCGCGAGGCAATTGTCGGTTGCGAACGTGATGTCGACCGTGTCCGGCGGATCGGTCGGGGTGTCCAGCGCGATGACGTAGAGGCCCGCAGCGCGTGCCTGCTCGATCGCGGCGTTGACGTTGACCGAGATCGGCGTGATCAGGATGCCGGCGTCACCGCGTGCGATGGCCTGCTCGATCAGGGCGATCTGGCCTGCATCGTCACCCTCGGCGGAACCGGAGCCGACGGTCAGCTCCACGCCTGAAGCCGCAGCGGCCTCCTTCGCGCCCTCCTGCATGGCGACGAAGAACGGGTTGGTCGAGTCCTTGGTGATCAGGGTCACCTTGACGGGATCGCCTGCGGGAGCCGCCGGCGAGGACGCCGCTGCGGAGGACTCGGGAGCAGCCGAGCTGGACGAGCCGCTGTCACTGGAGCCACCGCAAGCGGCGAGGCCCAGTGCCAGCACGCCGGCGGAGGCCACGAAGGCAATCCGGCGACCTGTGAATGCACGTGCCATGAAGAAACTCCTCTTCATTGGGGGTCGGGTGACCCCGGGGGTCTACGCAACCTGTCGCGATGTGGCCCGGGGCGCAAGACGGGCATGCCGCCCGTTACTCAATCGTTCCTAGGCCGAGATCTTGACAACGTTGTCGTGAAGGATTTCTATGGCCTCCGTCACACTCGCGTCAAGGCCTTTCGGGGGAGGGTGAGAGTCCGTTATGAGTTCGTTACCAGAAGCCGCCCGGGGGCGTCCCCCTGCCGCGGGACTCGGGCGACGACCCACCCTGCGCGATGTGGCCGCCCTGGCCGGGGTGAGCTTCAAGACGGTCTCCCGGGTCGTCAACGACGAGCCCGGCGTCTCGCTGGCAGTTGCCGACCGGGTCCGCGCGGCGGCCGACGAGCTCGGCTACCGGCCCAATGCCGCGGCCACCGCGCTGCGTCGAGCGGATGGCCGCACCGCGACCTTCGGCGTACTCCTCGAAGACGCCGGCAACCACTTCTTCGCGATGCTGCTGCGCGGCATCGAGGATGTCGCCCGAGAGCGCGGGGTCGCTGTCTTCACCTCGAGCACCGACCTTGATCTCGCCCGCGAGCGCGACATGACGGCGGCGTACGTCGCGCGCCAGGTCGACGCCCTCATCACTGCGCCGAGCGATTCCGCCGGAGAGCATCTGCGCCGCGTGATCGCCCAGGGCCGGCGTGTTGTGCTCGTCGACCGCACCCTCGACGGGCTTGACGTCCCGACCGTGCTCGTCGATAACGTCTCGGGCACGCGCACGGCCGTGGAGCACCTCATCGCGCGGGGCCATCGACGCATCGGCTTCATCGGCCGCGACCCGTCGATCTACACCTCCCGCGGCCGCTACGCGGGCTACGTCGACGCCCTCACCGCGGCAGGGATCGAGCTCGACCCGGACCTCGTGCACCGTGAGGGCTTCACCGGCTCGTCGGCGCGCGCCAACATCGAGCGGCTCCTCGACCTTGCCGATCCACCCACCGCGCTCTTCACCGGCCAGGACGTCATCACGATGACCGCCGTGTCCGTGCTCCAGCGGCGCGGCCTCTCCGAGCGCGTCGCACTCGTCGGCTTCGACGACTTCGAGCTGGCCGACCTGCTGCAGCCGGGAGTCTCCGTCGTCGCGCAGGACCCGCGCCGCATCGGCGCGCTCGCCGCCGAGCTCGCGCTTGATCCCGCTGGGACGGGAGTGCACCTGGTGCCGACACGGCTCATCGCCCGCGGCTCCGGCGAGATTCCGGGTGGGCGGTGGGAGAGGCGTTTGCCGTCGACATATTAACTGTCTCGACGGACCATGCTGGCCACAGGTCCAGGTGTGCTCTTCCCACAAGCGTGCGCGGGCCCTGGTGCCAAGGCGGTGTTGGTATTGACTTCGGCGATGGTGGTGGCGGCAGGCGCCTGGGCTTCTACATGGACCATGGCCGAAGCCCGCCCCGACGATCGCGGTCGGAACCTCATCCGCGCATGCCAGAACGACTGGACGGGCGTGCTCGTAATTCGCGGCCGCTGCCTCAAGGGCGAGACGCGAGTGAGCTGGTCGAGGACTGGTCCCGAGGGGCCCCACCGCGGAGCACTACACACCGCTCCTGGTTACACTCGGAGCCGCTGCCACCCCTGAGCATGCGCCCCCGTCGACGGCGATCGACGGCTGGTTCATGGGCCTGTCGAAGCGCAGCCTGCACGCCACCTGACCACCCCTCACGGTGTCAGAACGTCCCGGAAAACCGAGCGTTCTGACACCGTGAGGGCGTGGTGCGGAGGTTAGCGAATCGTCACGCGGCGGGGAGCGACGTAGGCGTCCCCCGCACCGGCCTCGTTGATCGCGACTATGCGCACGCGGTACTCCGCACCCGAGGCAAGATTCCGGATGACGGCCCTCGGCGTCTTCACGGTTACCTCGCGGTCACGGGTAGCCGGTCGAACGCCGTCGAGGACGACCCGGTAGGACACGACGGGCGAGGTCCCGGCGGGCCGCACCCACGACAGGGTGAGGGTCGTGCCGGCCACCACGGACTTCACATCGCGGACAGGTCCAAGCTTCCCGGCCGGGATCATGAGCAACTCGCGCGACTTCGACGTGGTGTGACCTGTCGCGGTCACGCTCACCTTGTAGGTCGTGCCGTTGGTGAGGCCGGTCACCACGGTCGACGTGAGCGTGCCGCGCACGACGACCTCGCGAACGGCCCCGCCGCCCTGAATGCGCACGGTGTAGGAGTCGGCGGTGACACCCTTGACGGCATCCCAAGTGAACGTCGCACGGGCGTCACCCGGGGTGACCTGGAAGCGCGTTATGGGGCGTGCCACCGACTCGGTCTCGCCGTCCCTGTTCACGACCGGCCCGACCGGGTCCGAGCTGCGACGCACGGTGTCACCGACGCCGTTCTCCGCGAGGACGACGAGCCGCAGGTAGCGGCCGACGTCGACCCCTCCGAGGGCGTAGGTCGGCTCCTCACCCGCCTGGACCCGGATCCACGGACCTTCAGCGGATGCCGCGCTCTCCCACCGATAGGTCACGTCGGGAACCGGGAACCCATCGATGGTCAGACCGGTGGTCCTGAGGGTCCGGCCGGACTGCGTGGTCCCGGTGAGCGTGAATGACGACACCGTAGGAGCCGCGACCACCGTGACAGACACAGCATTGGAGACGGGCGAAGACTCCTCGCCGTTGTTTGCCACCACCGTGACCGAGTAGGTGGCCCCATTCGTAGCACCCAGGATGGTGCACTCGGTGGCCGCTGCATCGCTGGTCTCGCAGGTCAGCGCCTCGCCCGTTCGCTGGGCCGTGACCACATATCCGGTGATCGTCCCTGTTGGCCGTGACCACGACACAGCGATCTCGCCGTTCAACCCGTCAGCGGTCACTCCCGTGACCTTGGCCGGTGGGAGCTCGTTCTCACCGCGCTGAGGTGTGACCGTCACCGGACTCGAGGTCGCCGACTCCGTCCGGCGGATCGTCCGCACGGTAACCGTGTAGGTGGTCCCATTCAGCACACCCGAGTCGAAGACGCACTCCGTCGTCGTCGTCGTGCATACCAGCGGCTCAGCGCCGCCGGTGGCCGTGACCTCGTACTCGGTCACCTCACCCGGCGAACCAGTCCAGGTGACCGTGAAGGTCCGGCTACCCGCAATCGCCTGCAGGTTCGTCACGGGGTCCGGCGCCACGATGATCTCGGGGGTGACGTAGGAGCTGTCGGTCTCCGGGCTGGCCGACCCCTCGTTGAAGGCGCGCGCCCAGACGCGGTACTGGCGGTCCAGCACGATCCCGTCGGTGGCGGTCAACGTGCAGGTCTGGGTCGGCGCGTCGACGCGGCACGTGATGGTGCCCTGGCCGGCATCCGCGTAGACCTCCACTGCCGTGTATGTCTCGACCGGCGGGGTCCACGTCGCCGTGATCTCGCCATCGTCCGTCGTGACATCGAAGTCGCTCGGCCGCGACGGTGCCACAGCATCACCGGCCAATACGCTGTTCCAGTCGTACTTCGTGACGGAGCCGTGGTAGCTGCCGACGTAGAGCTCGTCATTAGCGGTGTCGTAGACGGTCGACCAGGCCTCGCCGATCATCTGCAGGCCGTTCATGACGTAGTCAGAACCGTTGTACGACTCACTGGTGAGCGGGTACGCACGGAACCCACCCCACCAGCCCGCGAGCAGGATGTTGCCCTTACCATCCCAGGTCACGTCCATGAGGTGGAATGGCGCTGCCTTGTTCGTCAGCGGTGCGGTCGATGCATCGGCACCACCGAGGGCGTAGGTGCGCACGTAGTCGTTGCCCACCACGGTGAGGGTGCCGTCAGGATCCAGTTCGGCCCGGGCATTCGCGGTGCCGGTGAGGATACGCAGCGGTGTTGCATCACCCGTGGCATCGGGCGCGAACACCCTGACCATTCCCTCGTGCCAGCAGGGCACGTAGATGTAGCCGTCATCGTCCACGACGACCTTCGCGTGGATGCTGCACCCGGGGTTGAAGACCTGCAGCGGAGTCGCATTGCGCCCGGCATTCCCGGCGAGCTTCACCACCCGCTGCTGGTGCTCGTAGTTGATCCACAGGTAACCCGCCGAGTCCTGGAACACACCCGCGGGACCGGAGTAGCCCGCTGCGGTGATGACGCGGATGGGCGTGTCGCTGAAGGCCGCACCGGCCGCGAACTCGCGGACGTCGTGGTGGCGGTTCGCCACCAGGAGGTTGCCCGACGGCAACAGGTGCATGGCCCAGGGGTGCACCACGTTGCTTATGTACGAGATCGGCGTGCCGGCACTCGCGTATCCCAGACGCGTGGTCGCGGTGGACGCAACGGACACCGCACCCACGAGGTTTGTCGCGGTGATCTCGGCCCGCAGGTGGCGCGACTCGTCGAGCGCGATCGGTGTATAGGTCGCGCCCGTCGCGCCCGTGATGTCCGTCCAGGGGCCGGTCTCGCTCTCCGCGCGCTGCCACTGATAGGTCAACTGTGCGTCCGGGTAGCCGGTGACTCCGGTGGCGGCCGCTGTGAGCTGCTGCCCGAAGGCCACCGTCCCCGAGAGGTTGACCGACCCGATGCCGGGAGTGCTCTGGTCCGGAACGGCGGGGAGGAGGGTCGAGTAGTCGTACGTCCGGATCGAGTCCGATGTCGCGATGGCGAAGAGGCCATCAGTCTCCTTGCTGACACCGATCGCGGCCGCACCGGAGGTCCTCGTCGCCCAGTCGTCCGAGATCGTGTAGACGGGGATCGACGTGTTGGCCACGTGCGGGTTGAAGACCAGGATCCGGTTCTGGCCGACAAGCACCCAGATGCGCTGCTGGCCGTCGATCCCGAGATCCCAGCCGTCGCCGTTGAGCGAGACCTCCTTGATGGGGGAATCGTTCGTGGAGGCGCCAGGCTCGTAGACGCGGAGGTAGCCGTTGGAGGCGACCAGCAGGTTGCCGTCAACGTCGATGCCCAGGCCGCGGTTCCACACGCTGATCTCGCGGATGGGGGCATCAGTGTCGGCCGCACCGGGGGCGAACACCCTGATGCGGCTCGAGTCATGCAGACCCACGTAGAGGTACCCGTTGGCATCCTCCACGAGGCTGCGTGCACCGTCGAGGACTGACGGATTGTTTCGCTCCGCCTCCCCGGTCAGCGCGCGGGTCGGGGTGGTCGGGCCGTCCGCGTCCGTCGGCACCTTCACCGCCCAACCGCCGTGGTAGGCCCCCCAGATGCCACCGTCGGGTGCGACGTTGATACCCCAACCGCTCTGCCGTCCTCCCAGGAATGAGAACCGCACGCTCTGCACCGGTGACGCGTTGCCGTCGGCGGTCGGGCCGAAGACCTGGATGCGGTCGTCGCTCGCCCACTGGTTTGCCGTGGCGATGCGGTCTCCGGGCAGGAACTCGATGTCGGTAATGGTCTCGGTCTGCATGTTGCTGCCGACGATCCAGCGGTCGATCCCGCGCACGGGGCGTGGCGCGACCGGGCCGACCGGCGTCGACGACGTCGTGTTCGATCCCTCGCTGTTGGTCACAGTGACCGAGTAGCGGAGGTGCTTGCCCTCGTAGGCGCTCACGATGTCGAGCGAGGAGGAAGTCTGCCCGGCGATCGCCGTCCACCCACCTGTGCCCGTGTCGGAGATTTCCCATGCGGACGTGAGAGTGGGGGCTGGCATACCGGTCAGACCGCTGTAGGCACCGGTCAGCCCGCCGCGCACGGCAACCTCACCCGTGACACTCGTCGTGACCGTGCCCATGCGAGGCGCCTCGACCACGGGAACCGGCCCGAGGCCGAGTGCTGCCCGGTTCCAGGTGACGACGGACCTCCGGTCGACGCCGGCCACATACACGTCGCCGGTGACCGGGTTCCGGCCCATGAGCCCGAGGTCGTTCTGCAGGTCGAGCACCTTGATCGGCGTGACGAGCGCGACGGCGTTGGGGTTCCAGACGTAGACCTTGCGGCAGTTC
>JBIKKK010000030.1:0-16709 GCA_044360385.1 Candidatus Nanopelagicales bacterium | reverse complement strand
CGACAGGCGGTCCGCTGATGCCTCGTCGCGACGACATTGCCTCCGTTCTGGTCATCGGCTCCGGGCCCATCGTCATCGGTCAGGCCTGTGAGTTCGACTACTCCGGCACCCAGGCATGCCGTGTCCTCAAGGCCGAGGGCATCCGCGTGATCCTCGTCAACTCCAATCCCGCGACGATCATGACCGACCCGGAATTTGCCGATGCGACGTACGTCGAGCCCATCACGCCGGCCTATGTCGAGCGCATCATCGAGCGGGAGCGCCCCGACGCCCTGCTCGCCACCCTCGGAGGCCAGACCGCCCTCAATACCGCGATGGCCCTGCATCGCTCCGGCGCTCTCGAGCGCTACGGCGTGGAGCTCATCGGCGCGGACGTCGACGCCATCGAGCGCGGGGAGAATCGTGAGCTCTTCCGCGGAATCGTGGCGGACGTGGGAGCAGAGAGCGCGCGCTCCGCGATCTGCCACAGCATCGAGGACTGCCGGGAGGCGGTCATCAGCCTGGGGTACCCGGTCGTCGTACGCCCGTCCTTCACCATGGGCGGGGCCGGATCCGGGATTGCCTACGACGAGGCGGACCTGCTGCGCATCGCGGGCACCGGCCTCCAGGCGAGCCCCACCCACGAGGTCCTCCTCGAGGAGTCGATCATCGGGTGGAAGGAGTACGAGCTCGAGCTCATGCGCGACCGCAGCGACAACGTCGTCGTGGTCTGCTCGATCGAGAACCTCGATCCCATGGGCGTGCACACCGGTGACTCCATCACCGTCGCGCCAGCGCTCACGCTGACCGACCGCGAGTACCAGAAGATGCGCGATGTCGCGATCGACATCATCCGTGCCGTGGGCGTCGACACCGGGGGATGCAATATCCAGTTCGCTGTCAACCCACGTGATGGGCGCCTCATCGTCATCGAGATGAACCCCCGCGTCTCGCGTTCGTCCGCCTTGGCTTCCAAGGCCACCGGGTTCCCCATCGCCAAGATCGCGGCACGCCTCGCCATCGGCTACACCCTCGATGAGATCCCCAACGACATCACGCAGGAGACACCGGCCTCCTTCGAGCCGACTCTCGACTACATCGTGGTCAAGGTGCCGAGGTTCGCCTTCGAGAAGTTCCCGCAGGCCGATCCGACCCTCACCACGACGATGAAGTCCGTGGGCGAGGCGATGGCGATCGGCCGCAACTTCACCGAGGCTCTCCAGAAGGCACTGCGCTCCCTCGAGCGCCCCGATGCCGTCTTCTCCTGGCCCGCCCATCTCGATCGCGACGCGCTCATGGTCTCCATGTCGACACCGCATGACGGGCGGCTGCGCGAGGTGCAGCAGGCCCTGTGGGCCGGGGCGAGCATCGAGGAAGTGCACGAGGCGACGGGCATCGACCCGTGGTTCCTAGCGCAGATCGAGATCATCAACGACCTCGCCGACCGCCTGCGCGAAGCCGGGGCGCTCGATCCGTCCCTCCTGGGGGAGGCCAAGCGACACGGGTTCTCGGATGCCCAGATCGCGGGGCTCCTCGGCCTGAGCGAGCAGCAGGTGCGCCAGCAGCGGTATGACTGGGGGATTCGACCGGTCTTCAAGACCGTCGACACGTGCGCGGCGGAGTTCGCCGCACGCACGCCGTATCACTACTCGGCGTACGACGAGGAGACCGAGGTCGAGCCCAGTGATCGCCGCAAGGTGATCATCCTCGGTTCCGGCCCCAACCGCATCGGCCAGGGGATCGAGTTCGACTACTCCTGCGTGCACGCGTCGCTCACGCTGCGCGAGGCGGGCTTCGAGACGATCATGCTCAACTGCAATCCCGAGACGGTGTCGACCGACTACGACACCTCCGACCGTCTCTACTTCGAGCCGCTCACGCTCGAGGACGTCCTGGAAGTGGTCCACGCGGAGTCCGCGAGCGGTGAGCTCGCCGGGGTGATCGTCCAGCTCGGCGGGCAAACGCCGCTCGGTCTGGCCCAGGGCCTCCAGGACGCGGGTGTGCCCATCGTGGGGACCTCTCCAGCGGCGATCCACCTCGCCGAGGATCGGGCGGAGTTCGGCGCCCTCCTCACCCGTGCGGCACTGCCGGCCCCGCGATTCGGGACTGCCTTCTCCTTCGAGGAGGCGAGGGACGTGGCTGACGAGATCGGCTACCCGGTCCTGGTGCGACCGTCGTACGTCCTGGGCGGGCGGGGCATGGAAATCGTCTACGACGAGCAGATGCTGCGCGACTATCTCGTGCGCGCCGCCGAGATCAACCCCCAGCATCCGGTGCTCGTCGACAGGTTCCTCGACGACGCTGTCGAGATCGACGTTGATGCGCTCTACGACGGGCACGACCTCTATCTCGGCGGTGTCATGGAGCACATCGAGGAAGCGGGAATCCACTCGGGTGACTCCGCGTGCGCGCTGCCGCCCGTGTCCCTGGGGCCACGCGAGATCGAGCGCATCCGGGAGTCCACGCTTGCGCTGGCCGAGGGGATCGGCGTGCGGGGGCTCCTCAACGTCCAGTACGCCCTGGCCGGGGGAGTGCTGCACGTCCTCGAGGCCAATCCCCGTGCCTCGCGGACCGTGCCCTTCGTGTCGAAGGCCACGGCGGTCCCGCTCGCCAAGGCTGCTGCGCGCATCATGATGGGCGAGTCGATCGCCGCGTTGCGCACCGCGGGGGTGCTCCCGGTCGAGGGCGACGGGGCGACGCTGCCACCGGGCACGCCGATCGCGGTCAAGGAAGCCGTGCTGCCCTTCGGGCGCTTTCATGGAGTCGACACCGTGCTCGGACCCGAGATGCGCTCCACGGGCGAGGTCATGGGCATCGACATGGATTTCGGCACGGCATTCGCGAAGTCCCAGGAAGCCGCCTACGCGGGTGGTCTGCCGACAAGCGGGCGTGTCTTCGTCTCGGTCGCGGACCGCGACAAGCGATCCATGATCTTCCCCCTCAAGCGGCTGTCGGACCTCGGATTCGAGATCGTGGCGACGGAGGGGACCGCCGAGGTGCTGCGTCGCCACGGTCTCAAGGTGGGCTTCCTGCGCAAGCAGCGCGAGGGCACCGGCCCCGAAGGCGAGCCCACCACGGTCGACGCGATCATGGCCGGGGATATCGACCTCATCATCAACACGCCGTTCGGAGTCGGGCCCCGCCTGGACGGGTATGAGATCCGCACCGCAGCGGTCCTCAAGGGCGTGCCGTGCATCACCACGATCCAGGGTCTCGCCGCCACGGTCCTCGGGATCGAGGCCCTGCTCCCCGGTGGCGCATCGGACAAGGGCATCGGCGTACGGTCCCTGCAGGAATACGCTGAGGATCTCAGTCGAATGCGCGCCCTGGGAGGTGCCTGATGCCCGTGCAGGTCAGGGGCGAGGTCGTGTCCGTGCGGCGTGCCGGTCAGTATCACGTGCTCACGGTGACGGCGCCGGGCGTGCCTGAGGTCGCACGACCGGGCAACTTCGCGACGCTGGCGATCGGGGACCTCGACTCGTCGGGACTGATCCTGCGTCGCGCCTTCTCCATCCACGGGGTCCAGTCACGCGGGATCTACGGCGGCACGATCGATGTCGTCATCGCAGACGTGGGACCGGGCACCCACTGGCTCACCCAACGCCGCAGGGGCGATGTGCTCGACATCGTCGCCCCTCTCGGACGTCCCTTCGCCCTCCCGCGCGATCCCGTGTCATGTGTCCTCGTCGGAGGCGGCTATGGCTCGGCACCGCTCGTCTTCCTCGCGGAGCACCTGCGGGCGCGGGGCTGCCGCGTCGACATCGTGCTCGGGGCGTCGACGGAGGAGAAACTCTTCGGTGTCCTCGAGGCCAAGCGCATCGCATCCACGGTGACGATCACCACCGACGACGGATCGCTTGGCGAGAGTGGCCTCGTGACTGATCCCCTGCGCGGGGTCATCGAACGCGCGGCCTCGGACGTGGTCTATGCCTGCGGCCCCATGGGCATGCTCGCTGCGGTGGCGGACGTCGCTGCCGAAGCTGGCGTGCACAGTCAATGCGCGGTCGAGGAGTCCATGGCCTGCGGTATCGGCGTGTGCATGACCTGTGTGCTGCCGGTGATCGGCGACGACGGGATCACGCGGATGCTCAGGTCCTGCGTCGAGGGTCCCGTCTTCCGCGGTGACCGTGTGCGGTGGCAGGACGTGGGCACGATCCCGCCCGACACCTTGGGTGCTCCTGCCGCCGAGGGGAGGGATCGATGACGCGCGCTGTCGTGCGCCACGGTCATTCGGCGGCCGCGATTCCGGCTATCGACATGTCGACTCGCCTCGGGGCTGTCGGCCTGCCCAGTCCGGTGCTCACCGCCTCGGGCTGCGCAGCGTCGGGTCGGGAGCTTGACCAGTTCTTCGACATCACCTCCATCGGCGCTGTCGTGACCAAGAGCATCATGCTGGAGCCGCGCTCGGGTCGCGCCACTCCTCGCATGGCCGAGACGCCCAGCGGGATGCTCAACTCCATCGGGCTGCAAGGCCCCGGCATCCACGCCTTCCTTGAGAAGGATCTCGCCTGGCTGCGCGAGCGCGGAGCCCGCGTCATCGTCTCCATCGCAGGAGGGACGACCCAGGAGTTCGAAGAACTCGCCAAGATCCTGCGGGACCATGGTGGGTTCGACGCTCTCGAGGTCAATATCTCCTGCCCCAATGTCGCTGACCGCGGCCAGGTCTTCGCGTGCCGTGCCGACTCGGCGGCCGGCGTGATCGGCGGGGTGCGGCGTTCGACCGATCCCAGCATCCCGGTCTTCGCCAAGCTCTCCCCGGACGTCACCGACATCGGCACGATCGCGCTCGCGTGCGAACGCGCCGGAGCAGATGGCCTCTCCCTCATCAACACCACCCTGGGCATGGTGATCGACGTCGACACCATGCGCCCCGCCCTCGCTGGGGTGACCGGCGGACTCTCGGGGCCGGCGATCCGTCCCATCGCGGTGCGCTGCGTGTGGCAGGTGCGCGAGGTGCTTCCCGACATTCCGATCATCGGGATGGGCGGAATCCGCAATGGTGCCGATGCCTTCGAGTTCATCCTCGCGGGGGCCGACGCTGTCTCGGTGGGCACGGTGGTCTTCCACGATCCGTCCGCGCCGGCGCGCGTGCATGCGGAGCTCGCCACGATTGCCGCGGGCCGAGGGTTCACCCGTCTGCGTGACGCCGTCTCCTACGCCCATCGCGAGCCGGAGCCCGAGGACGACGGCGCCGATGACGACGGCCTCGCCCTCCCGGAGTGGGTGTGACCCGCGCTCCGATCGCGGTCGCCCTGGATGCCCCCGATCTGCAGACCCTTGGGGTCTGGGCACGGTCCGTCGCTCCCCACGTGAGCACGCTCAAGGTCGGCCTCGAGACGTTCCTGCGCGATGGTCGAGACGCTGTCGCGGCGGCCCGGTCTGCCGCACCGGAGTGCGCGCTCTTCCTGGATCTCAAGCTTCATGACATTCCCGCCACCGTCTCCGGAGCGGCGCGGGCTGTCGCTGTCCTGGAGCCCGACTACCTCACGGTGCACGCCTCCGGGGGTCCCGCGATGGTGGCCGCGGCAGCCGAGGCGCTTCCGGGCACGCGCGTCGTCGCGGTCACGGTGCTTACGTCGCTCACGACGGAGGACCTCAGGTCTCTCGATCTTCTCGGCGCCGGCGCGTCATCCGCGGGCGAGCTTGCGGTCCGCCTTGCGGTGACGGCTGTCGACGCTGGTGCTCGCGCTGTCGTGTGCTCCCCCGAAGAGGTCGGCGCGGTGCGTGCGGCTCTCGCGGATCGCGATGTCGTGCTCATCACGCCGGGCGTGCGCCCCGCGGGTGCCGATGTCGGTGACCAGCGCCGGGTCGCGACCCCCCGTGAGGCACTGGAGCGGGGGGCGGACCTGCTCGTCATCGGTCGGCCGATCACCGGAGCATCCGACCCGGCGGCGGCGGCCGAGGGCATCGCCGCGGACCTGGGCTATGCCTGAGCAGGCCGGCGCGTCCGGCTCCCTGGACGACGATGCGCGCTCCCGCGGCCGACAACTCGCCCTGGAGGCGCGCCGTCGCAGGGCAGCGATCAAGCGGTCTCTCGCCGAGGGTGGTTCGGTGCGCGAGGTGATCGCGCAGCGCGATGATGACCCCGCCGTGGCGCGCATGCGCGCGCGCGACCTCGTCGAGGCATGCCCGGGCATCGGGCCGATGCGCGCGACGCGCATCCTCGCCGAGTGCCATGTGGCGGAGTCACGCCGTCTTCGCGGATTGGGCGAGCACCAGATTGCCGCGCTCATCGCGGCGCTGGAGAAAGCCGGCAGGGAGCCCTCGGGCGGGGGCAACATCCCTGCGCGTCCTACCCGAGGGCGACTCCTCGTGCTGTCGGGGCCCTCAGGTGTCGGCAAGTCCAGCGTGGTTTCCCGGCTGCGATCGCGACATCCGGACCTGGTGTTCTCCGTCTCGGCAACCACGCGCGCTGCCCGGTCCGGCGAGGTGGACGGCGTGCACTACCGCTTCGTCGATCGCGCAGCGTTCGAGGCGATGATCGCCCGCGGGCAGCTCCTCGAATGGGCGGAGTTCGCAGGGCACCTCTACGGCACGCCGGCCGGTCCGGTCGAGGAGGCGCTGGCCCGGGGGAGCGACGTACTCCTGGAGATCGAACTCCAGGGGGCACGTCAGGTCCGGGATACCGCCCCCGATGCAGTGCGGGTATTCCTCGCCCCTCCGTCATGGGAGGTCCTGGTGGAGCGGCTCCAGGGCAGGCGCACCGAGTCCGCGGAGGTCATCGAGCGCCGCCTCGCCACGGCCCGGGTGGAGCTCGCCGCCGAGGGGGAGTTCGACCACACGGTGGTCAACGCCTCGGTGGACGAGGCCGCTGAGGCCATCCTGGCCCTCCTGGAGCAGGCAGCGCCGGTCGCTTCCCCGTGAGCGCGAGGTAGACTCCATCCCCGGTGCTCGACCAGGCACCCGTCCCATCCGCAGCATCCATTGGTGAGAGGTCGACCATGTCAGCGTCCGCGCGCCCCGAGGGCATCATCTACCCGCCCATCGACGACCTGCTTGCCAAGTCCGATTCCAAGTACTCCCTCGTCATCTACGCCGCCAAGCGCGCGCGTCAGATCAACGCCTACTACTCCCAGTTGGGAGAGGGCCTGCTGGAGTACGTCGGGCCGCTCGTGGAGACCCACGTGCAGGAGAAGCCCCTGTCCATCGCCATGCGCGAGATCGACGCGGGCCTGCTCACCTCAGAGCCCTTCGATCCGGCGGCCGAGATCGAGGTCGTTGTCGTGGAGGAGGACCTGACCTGAGCGCGCGCATCCTCCTCGGAGTGTCGGGGGGCATCGCCGCGTACAAGGCGTGCACCCTTCTGAGGATCCTGCGTGAGTCCGGTCATGAGGTGCGTGTCGTCCCGACCGCATCGGCGCTCCGCTTCGTCGGCGCACCCACCTGGGAGGCGCTCTCAGGCCATGCCGTGAGCGACTCGGTGTGGTCCGACGTCCCCGCCGTCCCGCACGTCAGCCTGGGTCGTTGGGCCGATCTCGTCATCGTGGCCCCCGCGAGTGCCAACCTCCTCGCGCGCGCGGCGACGGGCATGTCCGATGACCTGCTCACTGCGTCACTGCTCACCGCGACCGGGCCGGTGATCATGGCGCCGGCCATGCACACCGAGATGTGGGAGCATCCCGCGACCCGGGCCAATGTCGCGACCCTGCGCAGCAGGGGAGTCCAGGTCGTGGAGCCCGCTGTCGGCCGCCTCACCGGTGCGGATTCGGGCGCGGGGCGCCTGCCCGAGCCCGACGACCTGGCGCGCCTCGTCGAGGAGGCTCTCGAGCCGGTACGCCGCGACCTCACGGGCCGGCGCCTGCTCATCTCCGTGGGAGGCACGCGCGAGGACCTCGATCCCGTGCGCTTCCTGGGCAATCGCTCCAGCGGTCGGCAGGGATTCGCCATCGTCGAGCGCGCTCTTGCGCGCGGTGCCGAGGTGACGGCCGTCGTCGGCAGTGTGGAGGTGGTCCCACCGGCGGGCGCGCGTGTCATCCCGGCGATGAGCGCCGCTGCCATGCGCGAGGCGATGCTCGCCGAGCAGGGTGCGGCCGATGCCATTGTCATGGCCGCGGCCGTCGCAGACTTCCGCCCCGAGCTTGCCTCGTCGACCAAGATCAAGAAGTCCGATGACCGTGAGCCGGATCTGGTGCGCCTCGTGCGCAATCCCGACATCCTGGTCGAGCTCGTCTCCTCCCGACGTGAGGGTCAGGTCGTCGTGGGTTTCGCGGCGGAGACCGCTTCCTCCGAGGCCGACCTCCTGGCGCTCGCGCGCGACAAGCTCTCCCGCAAGGGATGCGACCTTCTCGTGGTCAACGACGTCGGCGGCGAGCAGGTTTTCGGGCGCGATGTCACGTCCGTGCGGGTGCTGTCCGCTGACGGGCAGGTGCTCGCCGAGGTGTCCGGTGCCAAGTCGGGTGCGGCGGATGCTGTGCTCGACGAGGTGACCAAACTCCTGCTGCCCCTCGGGCAATAGCGCCCCGCGGTCCGATAGGGTCGCCGCGTCAAGAGCGCCAGCATCAAGCCCCGGCTCGCTGGCCGGCAACCCTCGCGCCGCGGTGGGGTGCCCCGGGTGAGGACTAGGCCCGCGCACGCGGGCAAGCGCGGGTCGCCAGACCCCTGAGCAGGAGGCATGCGCGTGGCACGACGACTCTTCACCTCCGAGTCGGTGACCGAGGGTCACCCCGACAAGATGGCCGACCAGATCAGCGACGCCATCCTCGACGACCTGCTGCGCCAGGATCCGAGTTCGCGTGTCGCGGTCGAGACCATGCTCACGACCGGTCAGGTCCACGTGGCGGGCGAGGTGACCACCGAGGGCTTCGCTGACGTCATGGGAATCGTGCGCGACGTCGTCAAGGACATCGGCTACGACTCCTCCGAGAAGGGCTTCGACGGCAACTCCTGTGGAATCTCCGTCTCGATCGGTGCGCAGTCACCCGACATCGCCCAGGGCGTCGACGACGCCATCGAGGAGCGCGAGGGTCATAGCTCGGATCCCCTCGACCGCCAGGGTGCCGGTGACCAGGGCCTGATGTTCGGCTACGCCACCGACGAGACCCCCACCCTCATGCCGTTGCCCATCTCCCTTGCCCACCGCATGGCCGAGCAGCTCACCGCCGTGCGTAAGGACGGCACCGTCCCCTACCTCCGTCCCGACGGCAAGACCCAGGTCACCATCGAATACGACGAAGCCGGCGAGCCCGTGCGCGTCGACACCGTCGTCGTGTCGAGCCAGCACGCCAAGGATGTCGATCTCGAGGGCCAGCTCGCGCCCGAGGTGCGCAAGTACGTCGTCGATCCGATCCTCGAGGGTGTCGACCTGCCGAGTGACGGCTATCGCCTCCTGGTCAACCCCACCGGTCGATTCGAGGTTGGCGGACCCATGGGCGACGCCGGCCTCACCGGCCGCAAGATCATCGTCGACACCTACGGCGGCATGGCCCGCCACGGTGGTGGTGCCTTCTCGGGCAAGGATCCGTCCAAGGTCGACCGCTCGGCGGCGTACGCCATGCGCTGGGTGGCCAAGAACGTCGTGGCAGCAGGGCTCGCGAAGCGCTGCGAGGTGCAGGTGGCCTACGCCATCGGCAAGGCGCATCCGGTCGGTGTCTTCGTGCAGACCTTCGGCACGGGTGTCCTCCCCGACGAGCGCATCCAGGAGGCCGTGCTCGAGGTCTTCGACCTGCGCCCCGCGGCGATCATCCGCGATCTCGACCTGCTGCGCCCGATCTACCGCCCCACCGCCGCCTACGGTCACTTCGGCCGCGAGCTCCCCGACTTCACCTGGGAGCGCACCGACCGTGCCGCGGCACTGAAGGCGGCCGCCGGCGCCTGATCCGCGCTCCCCGGTGCCCGGGCCTCAGGGTGGCGGCCTCGGACCTGAGTCGGACCGCCCTGGCACGATCGACCCGTGTCGGGACGGATAGCGAGGGTCGCGGTCGATGTGCCGCTGGCGCACCTGGACCGCCTCTTCGACTACTCCGTGCCCGAGGCCCTCGACGTTGAGACTCAGCCGGGCGCGCGGGTGCGGGTGCGCTTCGCCGGTCGCCTGGTCGATGGCTTCATCGTGGAGCGGGTCGAGGAGAGCGATCACGCGCGCCTCGCACCTCTCCAGCGGGTCGTATCTGCCCTCCCCGTGCTCACGCCGGAGGTGCTTGCGTTGGCACGCGCCGTGGCCGATCGCTACGCCGGCACCCTCCCTGACGTCCTGCGCGCCGCGGTTCCACCGCGACATGCGCGCGCTGAGTCACAGTTGCTCGCCAAGGAGGTCGAGCCCGTCTCGCTGCCGACCGATGTCGATCTCACCGCCTGGGCTGACTACACCGGAGGTGCAGCCCTCGCGGATCGCCTGCGTGCGGGCGAGCGCGCGCTTCGCGGCGTGTGGACATCTGCGCCCGGCGCGTGCGTTGCCCCCGCGGGCGACTGGCCCCGGCTCATCGCGCGCACGGCACTGGCTGGCGCGTCGCACGGAGGAGTCGTCATCGTCGTCCCCGACGCGCGCGACCTTGCCCGGGTCGCCGCGGCGCTCGATGCCGAGGGCGGGGCCCAGGCCTACGCCGTCCTCGCGGCGGATGCGGGGCCGCAGCGGCGCTACACCGCCTTCCTGCGCGTCCTCACCGGGCGCGTCCCGATCGTCCTGGGCACTCGGGCGGCGGCTTTCGCGCCCGTCCCTGACCCGTCCCTGCTCATCCTGTGGGAGGACGGCGACGAATCCCTCGCGGAGCCGCACGCACCGGGCTGGCACGCGCGCGAGGTGCTTGCCCTCCGGTCCCATCTCACCGGTGCCTCGCTGCTCGTCGGAGGCTTCACGCGGACAGCCGAGACGCAAGCGTGGATCGCGACGTCATGGGCTGCGCCCCTCGCCCCGAGTCGGTCGGTGCTGCGGGCACTCGCGCCGCGCGTCGTCCCCGACGAAGACGTCGTCGCTCGCATACCCCGCCGGGCCTACGACGCCGCGCGCGACGCACTCGCCGATGGTCCGGTGCTTATCCAGGTCGGGCGCCGGGGATACGTCCCGACGCTCGCCTGCCAGCGGTGCCGCGAGCGCGCGTCATGCCCCGCGTGCGGAGGACCGCTGGCGCTGGGCGCTCGCGGGGGAGCAGCCACCTGTCGTTGGTGCAGCACGCGCGCGGAGCCCTGGCACTGCCGAGCGTGCGGCGGTGACCGCCTCCGAGCCGTCTCGGTGGGCTCCAGCCGCACCGCAGAGGAGTTGGGCCGTGCTTTCCCCGGAGTGCCGGTCATCACCTCGACGGGCGACAAAGCAGTCGACAGTGTCGGGTCCGATTCCGCTCTCGTGGTCGCGACGACAGGCGCGGAGCCCTGGGCGTCGTCGGGCTACTCAGCAGTCCTGCTCCTCGATGCGGCTGCCCAGACCTCCCGCGTGGCCCTGCGCGCGGGTGAGGAGACCGCGCGACGGTGGTTCAGCGCGGCTGCCCTTGCCCGGCCCGGCGCCCCCGTCGTCGTGACCGCCGACGCCGGGCTGCCCGTGGTGCAAGCCCTGGTCCGCTGGGATCCGGGCTGGCTGGCCGCGCGCGAGCTCGATGAGCGGCGCGAGCTCGGCCTGCCGCCTGCAGTGCGCGTGGCCACCATCACCGGTGCGCCCGCCGCGGTCGACTCCGCCGTATCGCACCTTCCCGAGACCGCGCGTGTCGTCGGCCCCCTGCCTATCGCGGGCGGCGATGAGGTGCGTGCCCTGGTGAGCGTCGATCGCCGGAGGGGGTCTGATCTCACCTCGGCCCTCAGCGCCCTCGCCGCGACGCGCACGGCGCGCAAGGATCCGGCCCGACTGCATCTCGCCGTGGACCCGCCGGACTGGGGCGGTGACTGAGCGCACCTACACTGTTGGGGTCCCGCCTACCCGGTGAATGGAGTTGCCGTGGCCGTGCAGCCGATCCGCCTCTTCGGCGATCCCGTGCTGCGCACTCCTGCCGATCCTGTCGAGACCTTCGACAAGGAGCTCCGCAAGCTGGTGCAGGACCTCACCGACACCATGCGCGAGGCTCCCGGGTGCGGTCTCGCCGCCCCGCAGATCGGCGTGTCACTGCGCGTCTTCACCTGGTGGGTCGATGACGAGCTGGGGCACCTGTGCAATCCCGTCCTCGCCCTCTCGGATGAGATCCAAGAGGGCGAAGAAGGCTGCCTGTCGATCCCCGATCTCGCCTTCGACACCAGGCGTGCGCGCCGGGTCGTGGCCAAGGGCACGGACATGCACGGCGAGCCCGTCGTGGTGGAGGGCAGCGACCTGCTCGCTCGGGCACTGCAGCACGAGACGGATCATCTCGACGGCGTCCTCTTCATCGATCGACTCGATGCCGAGACGCGCAAGGAAGCGATGAAGGCGATCCGAGAGGCGGACTGGTTCGGCGACCCGGCCCCCGAGGTGCGCTTCAGTCCCCACACCGTCTCCGCCAAGTGGCTCTGACCGTATGCGCCTGCTCTTCGCCGGCACCCCCGATGTAGCCCTGCCGAGCCTCGACGCGCTCCACGCATCGCGACATGAGGTGGTCGGCGTCCTCACGCGTCCGCCCGCGCCCGCCGGCCGAGGCAGGTCTCCCCGACCGAGTCCGGTGCACGTGCGTGCCACGGAACTCGGGATTCCCGTCATCACGGCGGCCACTCTGCGCGAGGGTGACACTCTCGCGCGGGTCGCCGCCCTTGCCCCCGACTGCTGCCCGGTCGTCGCGTTTGGCGCTCTGCTGCCACCGGAGGCGCTGGCGATCCCGGCCCACGGCTGGATCAATCTCCACTTCTCGCTTCTGCCGCGGTGGCGCGGCGCCGCACCGGTGCAGCACGCCATCCACGCCGGGGATGCTGAGACGGGTGCCACGACCTTCCGCATCGACGAGGGCCTCGACACGGGCCCGATCCTGCTCCAGGAGCGCACCCGCATCGGCCCGCACGAGACGAGCGGCGTCCTGCTCGGCCGGATGGCGACCTCGGGTGCCGAGCTGCTCCTCCGGACGCTGGATGCGATCGAGGACGGCACCGTGGCCGCGACGCCGCAGCCGGTGGACGGCGTGACGCTGGCACCGCGCATCGACGTCGATGACGCCCGCCTCGACTGGCGCGCTCCGGCCGATGCCGTGGACCGACTGATCCGCGCCTGCACTCCTGCGCCGGGAGCGTGGACGACCTTCCGCGGTGCCCGGGTGCGCCTGGGTCCGGTCGAGATCACCCCCATCGACGACCTGGGGCCGGGTGAGCTGCGTGCGAGCAAACGTGACGTCCTCGCCGGTGCGGGAGGACTCGCGCTGCGACTCGGTGACGTCGTCGCTGAGGGCAAGCGGCCGATGCCGGCTGCGGACTGGGCGCGCGGGCTGCGCCTCGAGCACGGCGAGGCCTTCGCGTGACCGCGCGCTCTCGAGCACCCCATGGGCGGCGGCGCACCGCTCGCGGAGCGGCGTACGACCTGCTCCACGCGGTCCACGTCGACGACGCCTACGCCAACATCGCCATGCCCGAGATCCTGTCGCGCGCGGGCCTGTCCACGCGAGACGCGGCCCTCGCGACCGAGCTCGCCTACGGCACCTTGCGCTGGCAGGGGATGTACGACGCGATCCTCGCGGAGTGCGTCGATCGTCCACTCGCTGAGCTCGATGGTCGGCTTCTCGACGTGCTGCGTCTGGGCACGCATCAGGTGATCAACATGCGCATCCCGGCTCATGCGGCAGTGGGCGAGACGGTGGAACTCGCACGCGATGTCGTCGGGGAAGGACCGGCCCGCCTCGCCAATGCCGTGCTCCGCCGCGTGGTCGACGGTGGCGATCTCGAGGCCTGGCGGGCCCGCGTGGCGGTGGGGCCTGATGCGCTCGCCGTGTCGACCTCTCACCCGCGCTGGATCGTCACCGCTCTCGGCGAGGCGCTCGCCCGCCATCGCGGGGCACCGGACCCGGAGGGGCTGCGCGCACTCCTCGATGCCGACAACGCTCCTGCACGCCCGTCTCTGGTGGCACGGCGTATGCCGGTCGAGCAACTCCTCGCCCTGCCCGGGGTGGAGCCGGGGCGCTGGTCACCGGTCGGCGCGACCCTGGCGGAGGGTCGGCCCGATGAGATCGCCGCGGTGCGCGATGGTCGCGCGGGTGTCCAGGACGAGGGCAGCCAGCTCGTGGCTCTCGCGTTGGTCAATGCTCCTCTGGAGGGGCCCGATCGCACCTGGGTCGACCTGGCGGCCGGACCGGGGGGCAAGGCGGCGCTTCTCGCGCGCTTCGCACGTGAGCGTGGCGCTCATCTGATCTGCGTCGAGCCCCACGCGCACCGAGCCGAGCTCGTGCGCAAGGCCCTGGGCTCACAAGAGTTGGGTTCAGGCGAGGCGGAAGTCCGGGTCGCAGATGGGCGCGACGCCGTGGCGCTGGCCTCAGCCGACCGCGTCCTCGTTGACGCACCCTGCACCGGCATCGGCGCGCTACGACGTCGTCCTGAAGCCCGGTGGCGTCGCACGCCACAGGACCTTGCGACGCTCGGCCCCCTTCAGCGGGCGCTCCTCACTGCCGCCATCGACACCGCTCGTCCTGGCGGTGTCATCGCCTACTCCACGTGCTCGCCGCACGTGGCCGAGACCGATTTGGTCGTCGAGGACGTGCTGCGCAAGAGGCCGGATGTCGAGCTCATCGATGCCCGGCCACTGCTTCCCGGTGTGCCCGACCTCGGGCCCGGGCCCGAGGTGCGCCTGTGGCCCCACGTCCACGGCACCGACGGGATGTACCTCGCGATGCTCCGCCGGGTCCGGGCGTGACTCGCTACCCTGCCCACGTGGGCATCCAGATCTCCCCGAGCATCCTCTCGGCCAATTTCGCTCGCCTCGGCGAGGAGATCGCGCGCGTGCCCGATGCCGACTGGATCCACGTCGACGTGATGGACAACCACTTCGTGCCCAACCTCACCGTGGGCTTGCCCGTCGTGGAGAGCCTGCGCGCGGCGACGTCGATCCCCTTGGACTGCCACCTCATGATCACCGATCCCGACCGGTGGGCGCCGGGCTACGCCGAGGCAGGAGCGGGAAGCGTGACCTTCCACGCTGAAGCCGTGCACGCGCCGGTGCGGCTTGCCCGGACCCTGCGCGGCCTGGGTGCGCGCGCCGGGCTCGCCGTCAATCCTGCGACGCCCATCACGCCGTACGCCGACCTCCTGCCCGATCTGGACATGCTGCTCATCATGTCGGTCGAACCCGGGTTCGGCGGTCAACCCTTCCTCGACATGGTGCTTCCGAAGATCGCGGAGGCTCGCGAGATGGTGCGCCGATTCGGCGGCGACATCTGGGTGCAGGTCGACGGGGGCATCAGCGAGCGCACCATCGAGCGGTGCGCGGCAGCAGGTGCGGATGTGTTCGTTGCGGGGTCTGCGGTCTTCGGTGCAGATGATCCGGATCGCATGGTGCGCACGCTGCGCGAGATGGCCATCGCAGCATCGGGGGAGTAGCCGTGGCCGAGTCAGTCGAGCGCGGGGCAGTCGAGCGTGAGGCTATGCGGCGGGCCATCGAGTTGGCCGCATCCGTGGACATCCCCGACGGGCCCAATCCGCGTGTGGGGTGTGTGATCCTCGACTCAGAGGGGCGCACTCTCGCCGAGGGGGTTCATCGCGGCGCCGGCACCGCGCACGCCGAAGTCGATGCCCTGGGCAAGGCGGGGGAGGCTGCCCGTGGCGCGACCGCCGTCGTGACGCTCGAGCCCTGTGACCACGTGGGCCGCACCGGCCCGTGCTCGGAGGCCCTCATCCAGGCGGGTGTGTCCCGCGTGGTCTTCGCTCAGGCGGACCCGCATGCCCTCGCTGCCGGAGGTGCGCAGCGACTGCGTCTCGCGGGTGTGGAGGTGGAGGGCGGACTCCTCGCCGAGGAATCCGCGCGGCTGAATGAAGCCTGGACCCATGCGGTCACGACCGGACGCCCCTTCGTCACATGGAAGGTCGCCGCGACGCTCGATGGTCGGGTCGCCGCCGCTGACGGCAGTAGTCGCTGGATCAGTGGTGAGGCAGCTCGAGCCGAGGTGCATCGCTGGCGGCAGCGCTGCGATGCGATCGCCGTCGGCACCGGGACGGTGAGCGTCGATGACCCACACCTCACCGCGCGCGATGCCGAGGGGCACTTGCGAGATGTGCAGCCCCTGCGCGTCGTCGTGGGCATGCGCGACATCCCGGAGGGTGCCCGAGTCCTGGACGAGGCGGCGCCCACGCTCCACTTCCGCACGCACGATCCCGCCGAGGTGCTCGACTCGCTGGCTCAGCGCGAGGTGAGACATCTCCTGCTCGAAGGGGGTCCGCGACTGGCGGCGGCCTTCCTCGCGGCGGGGGCGGTCGATCAGGTCGTCTGGTACGCCGCACCCCTCCTGCTGGGCGCGGGGAGCCCAGCACTTGCCGATCTCGGCGTGACCACGCTCGGTGACGCCATCCGCCTGCGGGACGTGCGCGTCGAGCAGGTGGGCGAGGATGCGAGGATCAGCGGGCGCATCTGACGAGGAGGACCCGTGTTCACCGGCATCGTCGAGGAGGCGGGCGAGATCACCGAGGTGGTCCACCTGCCGGGTGAAGCGCTGCGCCTTGTCGTGCGCGGCCCCCTCGTCACACAGGGCACTCGGCATGGTGACTCGATCGCCGTCAACGGCGTGTGCCTCACCGTGACCGCTCTCGGGGACCAGACATTCGCGGCGGATGTCATGCGCGAGACCCTCGTCCGCAGCTCGCTGCGCGATGCGCGGCCGGGCCTGCGCGTCAACCTCGAGCGCGCCGTGCAGCCCACTGCGCGGCTGGGCGGTCACATCGTG
>JBIKKK010000168.1:0-4909 GCA_044360385.1 Candidatus Nanopelagicales bacterium | reverse complement strand
GCCACCGTGAGTTCGGCGGTGGCCACCACGGTGGCCAGCGTGGACCGGATGAACGACATCCTTGACTACGTGCCGGAGGCCACTGTCGTCATCCGTGAGGTTCCTCCACTGTCAGCGGATTCGCTCCCCGAAACCTTCAGACTCGAAATGTCCGGCGTGGAATTCGGATACTCCGAGGCGCTGGCGCCTCTGCTGGTGGACTTCGATCTGTCCATCCCGCCTGGCCACCGAGTAGCCCTTGTCGGCGGTTCGGGAAGCGGCAAGAGCACGGTCGCCCGGCTGGTCGCCGGCCTGGCCACTCCCTGGTCCGGCACCATCACGTTCAACGGGTGTCAGCGCAGCGAATGGGATCAACGCGTCCTGGCTTCCTATCTCTCCATGGTCAGCCAGAACGTCACGATGTTCCAAGGAAGCGTCCGCGAGAACATCGCGTTCTTCGATGACACGATGCCTTTGGAGGACATCACTTCCGCGGCTCGAGATGCAGCGATTCATGAAGAGATTGCCGGCCGGCCAGGCGGATACGACGCTTTCGTAGAAGAGACCGGTCGCAACTTCTCGGGCGGTCAACTGCAGCGTATGGAGATCGCCCGTGCCCTGGCCACGAAGCCGAGCCTGCTCGTCCTCGATGAGGCGACGAGTGCCCTTGACGCCTTGGTCGAGGCCCAGATCATGGAGCGACTGCGGGCGCGTGGAATTGGCCTGCTGATGATCGCGCACCGTCTGTCGACAGTGCGGGACGCTGACGAAGTCATTGTGATGGACAGGGGCCGTGTTGTGGAACGGGGTACGCATGGAGAACTAGTCAGCCTCAACGGCCACTATGCGACGCTGGTGGCCCGATGATCGACGAGCAGCAGGACCCAGCCCCGGCGATCGACGACGAGCAGCAGCGTCGAGACCGGCTAGCCGCCCGCATCGCGACTGACGCGACCCAAGTTTGGGCTTCCGTGGCCCTCGTGGACCAGGTGCAGCGGGGGGCAGGTCGCGACCATGGTGGGCCGACGCACGGCAGCCCGCTCGCGCAGACCGTTGTCATGGCGGCGCGCGAGGTGGGCATCATCCCGCCCGAGCGTCTGGTTGACGGTGAGGATGTTCGGGTGATCGCGAGCAGTGTCCGTCTGCCGCTTCGCGAGGTTGATCTCTCCCGCGCCGAGTCACTAGATCGGCTACCAGTGATCGTCGTTGGGGAAGACGGTCCTTGTGTGGTGGTTTTCCATGGGTCGGACATCCGGCGCTGGCGGCCGGGACAGGGCTGGGATCAGCTTCCCGCCAGGGAGTGCCCGCAGGGTCAGGCGTGGGCTGCCTACCCCAGTTTCCCGCAGGACAAGGTATCGGTGCGCCGCCTGGCGGTGACGGCACTCGGTGGCAGCAGGGCCCTCGTGTCATGGATCGCTGTCGTTGCGCTTGCCGTGGCCGTGCTGTCCAGTGCCGTCCCCATCGTCTCGAGCCTGATCGTGGGCACATATCTGCCGGAGGCGCAGTTCTCTCGCATCGTCTTCTCGTGCATCCTGCTGGTCGTCATCTCCGCCGTGACCTTCACCCTCATCGTTGCCCAGGGCCTGCTCTTCCAGCGACTTCTAACAAGAGCCAGTGTGCGGTCTACCGCTGCCCTGTGGGACCGCGTCCTGCTGCTCGATGCCCGATTCTTCCGACGATTCACCGCTGGCGAGCTCAACAACCGCGTCTTGGCGGTCGATCGACTTCGCGACATCGTCGGTAGCGTTGTCGTCTCCGGATTCGTGGCGCTCATCATCGGCTGTGCTGGGATCGTGCTGCTCCTGTTCTTCAGTCGCGGGACTGGCTGGCCGATCCTCGTCCTACTGGTCGGCATCGGTGGGTACTGCTATCTGGTCGCCCGCCGGCTGACGAGGCATCAGGCCGAGTTGATTGGGGCGACAAATCGTCTGAACGGCCTCTTACTGGGCCTGCTGGAAGGTATCGACAAGGTGCGGGTGTCGGCGGCGGGAAGCCGCGTGTTTGCCCGATGGTCGTTCGGCTTTGCGCGACAACAGACCTGCGCGGCCCGTGTGGCAGAGGATCAACGACACCTGGCCACGGTAGGTGCCCTGCTGTCACCTGTGCTCGCCGGCTCGGTGATCGTCACCTTCATAGTCAGCGACTCGACCGACCTCGGTGCCTTCGCTGGCCTGACGAGCGCCGCCGCTCAAGTGGCGGCAGCCTTTAGCCTGCTTGTCCCCTTGATGATCACGCTGTCGCAAGCCGCGCCCCTGGTGGACAGTGCGCGCCCCGTTCTTGAGGCGATCCCGGACATCCCGGTTGCTGGAGAGGATCCTGGTGAGCTCCAGGGTGGCATCGAATTCGCCGGAGTGGAGTTCGGATACACGGACGACGTGAAGATCCTGCGCGGGAGCAGCTTCACGGTGGAGCCAGGATCCTTCGTGGCGATCGTGGGGGCCTCCGGAAGTGGCAAGTCCACGTTGTTCCGCTTACTGCTGGGCTTCGAGGCGCCCGACGCAGGATCCATCCTCATCGACGGCAGGCCCGTGAACTCCCTGGACATGCGCGCGGTGCGCCGGCAGATGGGAGTGGTGCTGCAAAAGGGCCAGGTGCCCGCCGGACCCCTTCTGCTGGTTGTCGGAGGCAACAGTGGAGCGACTGAGGCGCAGGTCTGGGAAGCGCTGAGGGCGGCCGGCATGGAAGAAGATGTGCGAGCGATGCCGATGCGATTGCACACGATCGTCTCCGAGGGCGGTACGACCTTCAGCGGCGGTCAGGTCCAGCGCGTGATGATCGCTCGGGCGCTCCTCGGCAATCCCAAAATCATCCTGTTCGACGAGGCGACCAGTGCGCTCGATAACGAGACTCAAGCCACGGTTTCCAAGAGCGTGGCACGCACCAACGCCACTCGACTGGTCATCGCGCATCGACTCTCGACCGTGCAGGATGCGGACAAGATCATCGTTCTGGACGGTGGTGTTGTGGCCGAAGTCGGAACATACGAGGAACTCATGGCACAGCGAGGGATATTCAGAGCGCTGGCTGAGCGGCAACTGCTCACCGCACCCGAGTGATTTGGGCGCGCCGGTCAACGTGTAATCGACACGGGAAAGAACGGCCTCGTGGCAACTTGCCCGTCGCTGACGGGTGGAGCAGTGCCGATGCCCGTCACTGTGCGACGCGCGAGAGCGCCCGCGAGAGCCAGGGCCTGCAGGCGCGCGAGCGGCTCACCGACGCATCGATGGACTCCAGCACCGAAGGCAAGCGAAGCGGGGGCGCCCGACCGCAGTGCCGCGTCAAGGAATCCGACGACCATTTCGCCCGTCGTCGCATCGGACCGCAGGACCCAACGCAGGGGTGGCCGGTGGAGAAGGGCCCGGTCCACGCCCAACTCCCCGCGCTGCGCGGCGAGTTCCGTGACACTGGTGAGCAGACTGATCGTCGTCTCAAGACCCCCGGCGACCATGATGTTCGCCAAGGAGAGGGGCGCACCTTCGCCAAGGCCCGCTTGGGCACACGACAGTTGGAGTCCATTGAGGAGGCTTCCGGCGGTCGCCGTTCCCTGCAGGGCGGCTTCGAGTGCCTCCATGACTTGGTGCCCGCTACCACCAGGAATGCCGTTCAGGTGTGCAACGGCGTACACCGCCAGACGCTCCTCGCCGTCCTCGTCGAGGCCCAGAACGCGGGCGAGCGTCCAGGAGGCCAGTGGCACGGCCAATGACCGAACGGCATCTGTGACTCCAGCATCAGTGACCTGAGCGACGAGTCGCTCGGCATGCTCCTCGATGCGCTTGCGTCCCACCTCGCGCAGGGCATCTGTCAGCCGTGCGGAGATGAGTCGGCGAGCACGGGCGTGGGGTCTTCCGCCTGCGCCCAGGAGCACTGGATCCGCCGATGCTTGCGGGACACTCAGGTAGCGTTCGGCGTCCTCCAGGATCGATGTGGTCTCCGCGGGTCCGGTCATCGCCAGGCCTGCTGGTCCTTCAATGGCCACTCGTGGCGGCAGGTCGGCGGTCAGCGTCGGTCCACGGTCGCTCGACGTCAACGCAGCAAATGAGACGCGTAGGCCGCGTCGCGGCGGTTGCCATGTCGCTGTCACGGTGATGTACGCGTCGATGGCAAATTCCCTTCGGCGGTCGCGAATCTGAGCCAGCGTGCCGGAGTGGGAGGTCGCTTCGAGGTGATCCCAGAATGGCTCCCAGGTGCGGGCCGTCACATCCTGCACGGCGATATCCACGAAGCCGAGCGCTGCGAGTTCGTCATGCACCTCGGCGGGCGTGGTCCATCGGTTGCTGGCGGGGATCAGTGATGACCAGCCTCGTTCCGACGCGACGAGTACATCACTCATCGCCAAGCCTCCGCCCGGCTTGAGCGTACGTGCGCACTCGATGAGCAAGACGCGTCGGGAGTCGACGTGCATGGCCGCCTCGACGCACAGGATCGCGTCGAAGCAATTCGAGCGGAACGGGAGCGCCGCGGCGTCCGCTCGAACGGCGACCTGGCCGTCAGGCGGGAATAGGTCAACGGCGACGATGGTGGCGGAGGGAAGGACCTGGCGCAGCAGACGCGTGGTGCCTCCAGGTCCGGCACATAGGTCCAGGACCCTGTCCGAAGTGTGTGGCACAGCTGTGACCAGGCGCTGCACCAGTGTGGCGGAGGCCGCCATCTGGTCGGTGACTCCGTCATCCCACCAGCCCACGTTGTGGAAGCCGCCGTATGAAGCGATTTCGGCGCTTGCGCGTCGCTGGGTGTAAAACTGGTTCAGGCGCAGGGACATCTGGGGTCTCCTTGCGTCACGCCGACCGGCGCGCGATGGCGCGCAGGGCTGCGGCCATGCGCTCGTGCGAGGCGCCCGCGATGCGATCCAGCGCGAGGGCAGGTGCCACCCTTGCGGCGATAACCTTGTCGGCGCGCTCTCGATGGTCGGATCCGTCACGCATGCCGTCGT
>JBIKKK010000166.1:0-4924 GCA_044360385.1 Candidatus Nanopelagicales bacterium | reverse complement strand
TTTGCGTCCACTGTGCGGTTCCCGAGTTACGGTCGGGAACCGATTGATAACTCCATAGTGTTTCGGTGGCCATAGCGAGAGGGAAACGCCCGGCTCCATTCCGAACCCGGAAGCTAAGCCTCTCAGCGCCGATGGTACTGCGCGGGTGACTGCGTGGGAGAGTAGGACGCCGCCGGACATTCTTTCGCAAGGGCCGCATCTTCGGATGCGGCCCTTGCGCTTTTTCATGCCCGCACCATTCCTCGCGCCGACCCTTCTGGTCACGGCTGTGGGCGCTCCTCGAAGGGGTTCTGCCGACGATGGGGTGAGGCCGGCGTGACAGGATGTGTGCGTGGGAGCGACAGACAAGGGCTCGGCACGCGCTCCCCGAGATGGGCGATCCGCGCGACCTGGAGCATCAAAGGGTAAGCCGGTCAGTGACAAGCCGCGCAGCGACAAGCCACGCAGCGACAAGCCGCGCAGCGACAAGCCACGCAGCGACAAGCCACGCAGCGACAAGCCACGCAGCGACAAGCCACGCAGCGATGAGCCGCGCAGCGACAAGCCGCGCAGCGACAAGCCACGCACGCCGCGGATCCCGGACGACATCACGGGCAAGGAGATCGACCGCCGCGTCGCCGCGGAGCTGCGCACGCTTCCTGAGGAGCTCGGTCAGACCGTGGCGCGGCTTCTCGTCGCCGCGTCCCGAGCGCTCGAGGAGGGCGACGTCGACCTCGCCCTGGCGTATACGGCGGAGGCCAAGCGACTTGCGGGGCGCGTGTCCGTTGTGCGCGAGGCGATGGGCATCACCGCCTATGCGGCGGGGGACTACGCTGCGGCGCTGGCAGAGCTCCGGGCAGTGCGACGCATGACCGGAGACCAGGACTACGTGCCGGTGATGGCCGACTGCGAGCGCGGCCTGGGGCGGCCGCGCAAGGCCTTGGAGTTGCTGGCCGAAGTCCCCGAATCGAAACTCTCGGATGCGTCTCGTATCGAGGCCAGGATTGTCGCAGCCGGTGCGCGCAGGGACCTCGGTCAGCCCGATGCCGCCCTGCTCCTCCTCCAAGTGCCCGAGCTCAATGCGCGCCGTACCGAGGAGTGGTTGCCCCGTCTGCGATACGCCTACGCCGACACCCTCCTCGAACTCGGGCGAGGCGAGCAGGCCCGCATGTGGTTCGAGCGTGCCGCGCAGGTCGATCCGGACGGAGCGACGGATGCTGACGAGCGGCTGGCAGAGATGGACGGGATCGTCTTCGACGATGCCTGGGGCGACGATGTCGAGGATCAGCGCCCTACCGACGCGGCGTCTCCCGAGGTCGAGCCCGGCCCCTCAGCCTGATCGAGCCATCGGCTGATCCCCGCCACATTGGCCGCGGTTGATGAGAGAAACTCCCAGGTTGCCTCGCGCTCCTCGGGGCTGGCGGACCCCTTGAAGGAAATCGGGGTGCGCTCGCGCACCATCGCGACCGCATGGTCTAGATCCATATTCAGTGACCGGGCCTCGCGCACCATCTCGACCCACTGGCGCAGGACGGCCTCGGAGCGATCGAGTGCGGATCCCACTGCGGTCACCGGACCGTAGTGTGCGAAGAGCAGCCGGAGTGGAGCGACCTCGCGCATGCGATCCATGGAGGCGAGCGCAAGGTCGAGGTTGAAGTCCGGGGGCGGAGTTGCGGGCCGCAACTCATCGGCCTCGGGCACGTACACCCCTGCGGCGTCGCCGGTGTAGAGGTCGCCCGTGTCGGGATCGAGGAGACCGACATGGTGCGAGGCGTGTCCGGGAGCATGGAAGGCCTCAAGCCTGCGTCCACCGCCCAGGTCGATCTCGCCGACCTCGCCCAGCGCCACGACGCGCGCGGCATCGGTGGGCTTCAGGTCGCCGAAGAGCTCATCCATCACGGGCCCGAAGACGCGATGGGCGCTCGCGACGAGCTTGGTCGGGTCCACGAGGTGCCGGGCACCGAGTTCGTGCACGACCACCTGGGCGCGAGGAAAGGCCTCGGCAATATCTCCGACGCCACCAGCGTGGTCCAGGTGGATGTGCGTGACCACGACCGTGGCCAGGTCGTCGCGGCCGATGCCCAGCGCCGTGAGGGAGTCGATGACGGTGGCCGCGGACAGGGCCGTCCCGGTCTCCACCAGGCAGGGACGGTCGGAGCGAATCAGGTAGCCCGCAGTAATCCCCGGGTGCCCTCCCATGAGCGTGTCGATCTCGAAGACCTCACCGCCCAGGTCCCTGATTCCGTCCACAGCAGTCTCCTCGCGCAGTCGTCCACAGCGGGTCGCGTCGCCCGCTCGCGTGGGCGCTTCAGCCGCATCGTAGGCCCGGGTCCGAGTCGCCGGACCCCGACATCGATGAGGAGGAGCAATGTCCCCTGCCCGCCACACCACCAGCCCCGACGAGGCGACCTACAGCCAAGTCCAGCTACGCGGCCGCCTTTCGGGCGTGACCAAGGTGGACTTGCCCAGCGGAGACGAAGCCGTGGCCTTCCGTATCGTCGTCGACCGGCCCCTGCGTCAGCGCGGACCTGCGGGTCGTGTCCGGGTCGATGCCCTCGAGTGCATTGCTTGGTCCGCGGCGGTGAGGCGACGACTCCTCGCCTGGCATGACGGCGACGTCATCGAAGTCGAGGGCTCGCTTCAGCGCAGGTTCTGGAAGTCCGGCGCCGCGCCCGCCTCGCGCACCGAAGTGGTGGCACGCGACGTCCGTCGAGCGGCATAGAGCGCGACGCCCATGACACGATAGGCGCATGACGGCGCAGGGTGCTCCGAGCGGCAGTGTCTATGACTGGTTTCGTCGGGCGGGCGACCTCCTCGCGAGCGGTAACGCTTCCGCGTGCCTTGTGCTCATCGATCGCGTACTGCTGGAGGATCCCACCTCGCAGGCCGCGCGCGAGATCCGTGCCCGCGCGCTCTTCGACTGCGGCCGCTTTGCGGAGGCCGCTGTCGCCTTCGCCGAGTGCCTGGAGTCCGCACCCGCGGACGACTATGCGCACTACGGCGCGGGCATGAGTCTTTGGCGACTCCAGGAATTCCCCCAGGCGCGAGATCACCTGGCCATGGCGAGCGTGATGCGGCCCGATCGTGCGGAGTACGCGCAGGCACTCACTCAAGTTAAGGCGACCATTCGGGCGCGCCGTTCCGCAGGCCTTCCGCTCTCGGGTCCGCTCGAGGGTGACCCGTTCGGTGGCGCGCCCTCGTGAGCCAGGTCGGCTCACCTGACGCGGAAGCAGGACCCAGCCTCGCCGCACAGCACGATGTCGCGCTTCTCGATCTCGACGGCGTGGTCTACATCGGTGATCAGGCCGTGCCGGGTGCCGTGGACGCCCTCGTCCGAGCGAGAGCCTCAGGGATGCGGCTCGCCTTCGTCACCAACAACGCCAGTCGCGCACCCAAGGATGTGGCTGATCACCTGACCAGCCTCGGGATCCCCGCAAGCGAGCAGGAGGTCGTCACCTCGTCTCAGGCGGGCGCCGCGCTGCTGGCTGAGCGCCTGCCACCAGGGGCGCGGGTGCTGGCAGTCGGCGGCCCCGGCGTGGCACTCGCCATCGCGGGCGCGGGCCTTGAGCCTGTGCGAGCGCACGACCAAGGGGCGGCGGACGTCGCGGCGGTACTCCAGGGCTTTGGACGGGATGTGGCGTGGACCGATCTTGCTGCGGCCGCACTGGCGATCCAGGCGGGGGCGCGATGGACCCTCACCAATCCCGATGTCACCCTCCCTGTCCCGGGCGGGCGTGCGCCCGGTAACGGCAGCCTGGCTCGGGCGGTCGAAGCCGCCGCGGGGCGTCCACCAGACGACATCGCCGGGAAGCCGCATCCCGCGCTCATGCAGGCCTCGATCGACCGGACACAGGCCCGATCCCCTCTGGCCGTGGGTGATCGCCTCGACACCGACATTGCCGGGGCAACTCGCGCCGGCGTCCCCTCGCTCCTCGTCCTCACGGGGATTGCTGACGTCGCATCGCTGCTCTCCGCCATCCCTGAGGAGCGGCCAAACTTCATCGGTGCGGACCTAAGGGCGCTGACCCTGCAACCCGCCCCCACCTCGGGTCCGCAAGGGCCGCGGGTTGAAGGCGAGGTCATGCGCCTGGGTCCGTCCTGCGCCTGGGTCGAGGCTGGGGAAGTGCGGGTAGAGGTGGGCGGTGACTGGCTCGCGGCCCTGCAGTGCGCCTGCGCCGCGGCGTGGGCGACGGTGGAGCCACCCCGGGTGGGCGAGGCGGCAGCGTTGATCGAGCGGGCACATCGTGAGACCGGGCCCGGGCCGCGTAACGTGGACCCATGAGCCAGCAGCCTCCCGAGGACGATCCCATGGCCGGAGTCCGCCCGTATCTCCAGTTGGCCTCCGGGATCCTGGGCATGTCGGCCGCGAAGGCCGCCGAGCTCGCCCAGGGCTTGTGGACGCAGGGTGGTGACGCCGTCGGCGACATGGTGGACCAGGGCGTGCAGGCGGCATCCAGCACGGGTGAGCAGGTCGCGGCCTTGCTCTCGCCCGACCAGGTGCGCTCGCTCGTGCGCGAGGAGGTGGACCGTGTGGTCCGCCGACTCGGGTTCGCCCGTGAAGACGAGCTGGCCAGCCTGCGCCGTGAGGTCGGCCGTCTCGAGCAGCAGCTCACGTCTTTGCGCGCAGAGATGGAAGAGCGACTTGCCATGGCGGCGAAGAAGCAGGGGCATGGCAAGGACAAGGCGAAGGGCAAGAAGCACGGAGCCGATGAGGCGAAGACGAATAAGCATCGAGCCGATGAGGCGAAGGCGAACAAGCACGGCGCCGATGAGGGGGACGGGTCATGACGCAGCCTTTTTCGGCGGGGGAGCAGCAGGGATTGCCGATTGCCGTGCCCGTCCTGCCGACGGGGGATACGCGCGTCGACGCCGCCCTCGAGCGACTCCAGGAGCTTGATCAGGTGCCGATCGAGGAGCACGCTGAGGTCTTCGCCGATATCCATGC
>JBIKKK010000165.1:0-4939 GCA_044360385.1 Candidatus Nanopelagicales bacterium | reverse complement strand
GTCCACTACTACCGTGACGCCGCCCCCGACCAAGCCATCCCTGGCTTGATGCACGTGCAGTTCGGCGGCTATCACGTGCGCGACGTTGAGTTCGTGGCCGCGTTCGACGTCGATGCCAAGAAGGTGGGTCGGGATCTCGCCGAGGCCATCACCGCCAGCGAAAACAACACCATCACGATCTGCGATGTACCTCCACTGGGCGTCATCGTCCAGCGAGGCCCTACGCACGATGGCCTAGGCAAGTACTACCGCGAAACGATCACCGAGTCCGACACCGATCCGGTCGACGTCACAGCAGCCCTTCGCGATGCCGACGTTGACGTCGTCGTCTGCTACCTGCCCGTGGGTTCCGAGCAGGCTGCCAAGTTCTACGCCCAGTGCGCCATCGACGCCGGCTGCGCATTCGTCAACGCACTACCGGTCTTCATCGCCGGCACCCATGAGTGGGCCCAGAAGTTCGCCGCTGCTGGCCTGCCCATCGTGGGAGATGACATCAAGTCGCAGGTGGGCGCCACCATCACCCACCGTGTCCTCACCAAACTATTCGAGGACCGCGGAGTGGAGGTGCAGCGCACCTACCAGCTCAACGTGGGCGGAAACATGGACTTCATGAATATGCTCGAGCGCGATCGCCTGGAGTCGAAGAAGATCTCCAAGACACAGGCGGTGACCTCTCAGATCGACCGCCCCATTGAGAGTCGAAACGTCCACATCGGCCCCAGCGACTATGTCGCCTGGCTCGACGACCGCAAGTGGGCCTTCGTCCGCATTGAGGGCAAGGCCTTCGGAGACGTGCCGCTCAGCCTGGAGTACAAGCTCGAGGTCTGGGACTCCCCCAACTCCGCGGGCGTCATCATCGACGCGGTCCGCGCCGCCAAGATCGGCCTCGATCGTGGGATAGGCGGTCCCTTGCTCTCGGCATCCTCGTACTTCATGAAGTCACCGCCCGAGCAGTACAGCGACGACGTGTGCCGTCAGCGCGTGGAGGACTTCATCGCCGGTCGCATCGAGCGCTGAGGAGGAGCCTCGATCAGTAGTACGGCGTATCGGGGTCGACCTGCAGCGACCAGGCGTTGATGCCACCGCCCACGTGGATGGCGTCGGAGAAGCCGGCTCCGTGGAGCACGGCGAGCACCTCCGCCGAGCGGCCGCCCACCTTGCAGTGCAGCACGATCTGCTTGTCCTGCGGGAGCTTCTCGAGTGCGGAGCCGTCGAGGAACTCTCCCTTGGGGATGAGCTCGGCGCCCTTGATCGTGCAGATCTCCCACTCGACGGGCTCGCGGACGTCGATGAGCACGAAGTCGCGCTCACCGCGCTCGCGCTCGTCGAGCATCTGCTTGAGCTCGTGCACGGAGATCGTGCTCTCGCGAGCGGCCTCCGCGGCGGCATCGGAGATCACTCCGCAGAAGGCGTCGTAGTCGATGAGCTCCGTCACGGTGGCATTCGGCCCGCAGACGGCGCAGTTGGGGTCCTTGCGGATCCGCACCTCGCGATAGTCCATCTCGAGGGCGTCGTAGACCTTGAGCCGGCCGAGCAGCGGGTCACCGATACCGGTGATGAGCTTGATCGCCTCGGTGACCTGAATCGATCCGATGCTCGCGCACAGCACGCCGAGCACGCCGCCCTCGGCACACGAGGGCACCATGCCGGGCGGCGGAGGCTCGGGATAGAGGCAGCGATAGCAGGGGCCATGCTCGGCCCAGAAGACACTCGCCTGGCCGTCGAAGCGGTAGATGGATCCCCACACATAGGGCTTGCCGAGCAGGACGCACGCATCATTGACGAGGTAGCGGGTCGCGAAGTTGTCGGTGCCGTCGACGATGAGGTCGTACTGGGCGAAGAGCTGCATGACGTTGGAGGAGTCGAGGCGCTCATCGTGGATGACGACGTCGACGTAGGGATTGATCTCCTTGATGGAGTCACGCGCACTCTCGGCCTTGGATCTGCCGATGTCGCTCTGCCCGTGGATGATCTGGCGCTGGAGGTTGGACTCGTCGACAGTGTCGAACTCCACGATCCCGAGAGTGCCGACACCCGCCGCCGCCAGGTACATCAGCGCAGGACTGCCGAGTCCGCCGGCACCGATGCAGAGCACACGCGCGTTCTTCAGGCGCTTCTGCCCCGACATCCCGACATCGGGGATGATCAGGTGGCGGCTGTAGCGGCGGACCTCGTCGGCAGACAGGCTGTCGGCGGGCTCGACCAGCGGCGGCAAGGACATGACTCTCCTCATGGGGGATCCGGAGCAACCACGGTACCCATGCGTGTATTCCCGCGCCCGATGGGGAGACTAGGGCCATGGGGCGTCCCGTCATCGGTCTGTCGACCTACGTCGAGCCCGCTCGCTGGGGTGCCTGGGAAGTGCCCGCGGCACTGCTGCACGAGTGGTACGTCGACGCCGTGCGTGAGGCGGGTGGCCGGGCAGTCCTGCTCCCCCCGGACTCGACCGACGATGACGTCCTCGACCGTATCGACGGGCTGATCCTCATCGGCGGTGCCGACGTGGGCCCCGGCAACTACGGAGCCGAGCCGCACCCCACAGTAGACACGCCCCGCGTGGAGCGCGATGCGAGCGAACTCCTGCTCTGCCGCGGAGCCCGGTCGCGCGACCTGCCGCTCTTAGGGATCTGCCGCGGGATGCAGGTCATGGCGATCGCCCATGGCGGCTCTCTGATCCAGGACCTGCCCGACGCGGGCTACGGGCTTGTCCATCGCGAGATGCCCGGCACCTTCACGGAGCATGACGTGCGCTTCGCCCCCGGGTCGCGCATCGCAGACATCTATGGCGCATCGACCCTGAGCACGAACTCGTCACACCACCAGGGCATCGCCGATCCCGGCTCCCTGACGGCCACGGGCTGGACCGACGATGGTCTCGTCGAGGTGCTCGAGGCTCCGGGGTCTCGCTTCACCGTCGGCGTGCAGTGGCACCCCGAGCACCCTGACCGGCGAAACCTCGAATCACCCCTCTTCGGCGCGCTGATTGCGGCAGCCTCCGACTCGTAGGTATTGCGCAGGTCGCTTGTGCGACCCGCGCCCGAGCAAAGGAGTCCCCATGCAGGTCGATGTCCGTCACGGACCTTCATTCGCCCTCGCCCGCTGCACGCTCGCCGCCGGCGAGCACGTCAAGGTGGAATCCGGCGCCATGGCCGCGATGAGCGACGGCATGACCCTGGACGCCAAGATGGAGGGGGGATTCCTCAAGTCACTGGGTCGCAGCGCCCTCGGCGGCAACTCCTTCTTCGTCACGTCGTACACCAGCTCCGTCGACGGTGGCTGGGTCGATGTCGCCGCGATCCTCCCGGGTGACATCACCGTCATCGACTCCACACCCGAGCGACCCCTTGCCGTGACACGCGGGGCGTGGCTCGCCAACGAGCAGAGCCTCACGATGGACACGAAGTGGGGCGGTGCCAACAACCTCTTCGGCGGCGAGGGTGGCTTCGTCTCGCGCTTCGACGGCGCGGGCAAGGTCGTCGTGGCGTCGTACGGCGCGCTCGACCAGCACGCGCTCCACGAAGGCGAGCGCCTGGTGGTGGACTCCGGGCACATCGTCGCCTACGACGCCTACATCGCCATGCAGGCCCGCACCACGGGCGGGGTCATGAAGTCCCTGAAGTCCGGCGAGGGAATCGTCGTGGAGATCACCGGTCCGGGGCTCGTGTGGACCCAGTCGCGCAACCCCAATGGCCTGGTCACCTGGCTGACCGCGGTGCTGCCCTTCAGCCGCAGCTAGCCCCGCTACAGCGGGGTGACGTAGGCGCCCGAGATGCCTCCGTCGACCAGGAAGTTCGATGCGGTGATGAACGACGAGTCGTCAGAGGCGAGGAAGGCCACGGCCGCCGCGATCTCCGCAGGCTCGCCGAAGCGGCCGAAGGGGATGTGGACGTAGCGCCGCGCGGCGCGCTCGGGGTCCTTGGCGAAGAGCTCCATGAGCAGCGGGGTCTTCACGGGCCCGGGCGAGATCGCGTTGACGCGCACCCCTTGGCGAGCGAACTGCACACCGAGCTCGCGCGACATCGAGAGCACACCGCCCTTAGATGCCGTGTAGGAGATCTGGGAGGTGGCCGCGCCCATGGTCGCGACGAAGGAGGCGACGTTGATGATTGATCCGCGACCCTGCTCAAGCATGTAGGGCAGCACGGCCTTGCACCCGAGGTAGACCGACGTGAGGTTGACATCCTGCACGCGCTTCCACGCCTCGAGGCCGGTGTCGAGGATGGAGTCGTCATCGGGCGGAGAGATGCCGGCATTGTGGAAGGCAATATCGATCGAGCCGTAGGTGTCGACGGCGACCTTGTACATCCGGTCGTTGTCCTCGGGCGACGTCACGTCGACCTTGACGAAGATTCCCCCCACCTCAGCCGCGGCCAGCTCGCCGGCCCTGTCGTCCATGTCGGCGATTACGACATTCGCACCCTCGCTCGCGAGGCGCTGCGCAGAGGCTAGGCCGATACCGCTCGCACCCCCGGTGATGAGAGCAGTGCGGCCCACAAGGCGGCGGCAGACGACGTCGGACATGGAATTCCTCTCGATCGGGGATCAGTCGTTGGCGATGAAGACGTTCTTGGTCTCAGTGAAGGCCTCGAGTGCATCCGGGCCGAGTTCGCGCCCGAGCCCGGAGCGCTTGAACCCGCCGAAGGGGGTCCAGTAGCGCACGGACGAGTGCGAGTTAACCGAGAGGTTGCCGGAATCGACACCCCGCGCGACGCGCAGAGCACGACCCACATCGCGGGTCCAGATGGATCCGGAGAGACCGTAGTCGGAGTCATTGGCCATGCGGATCGCATCGGCCTCGTCCTCGAAGGGCACCACGACGACGACCGGCCCGAAGATCTCCTCGCGGTACGCGCGGTCGGACTCCGATGCCGCCAGCACAGTCGGCGGGTACCAGAACCCGGGACCGTCCGGGCATGCACCGCGGAAGGCAACCTGCGAG
>JBIKKK010000029.1:0-16814 GCA_044360385.1 Candidatus Nanopelagicales bacterium | reverse complement strand
TCATCCACGACGACGAGGTCGCCCGCCTCGTGCCCGATGCCGCCCACGACATTGATGGCGAGGATCTCGGTCACCCCGGAGTCGACGAGCGCCTGCACGATGGTTCGGTAGTTGACCATGTGCGGGGGCACAGAGTGGTCGACTCCGTGCCGAGAGACGAAGCACGTCGGCCGCCCGTGCATCGTGCCGACGGTGAGCCGAGCAGCGCCGTACGCCGTCTCGACCACGACCTCGCGCGCAGCCTCGAGGGCATCAAGTGCGTAAAAGCCCGTGCCGGCGATGACGCCCAGAGCACCCCGGCTCATGGAATCGCCTCGGGTCCGAAGGCTTCCGGGATGAGTGCACCGAGGGGTACGGGCCCATCGGCGTGGTCGATGAGGATGGCCGCTCCACCGTGCTCGTGCAGCAATTGACGGCAACGGCCGCAGGGCAGTAGCGGACCGGGATTTGGACCGACGCAGGCAAAGGCCACGAGCTTCTCGCGCTCACCTTGAGGACTGGTGCGCACCAACTCGCTCACCAGGCCGCACTCGGCGCAGAGGGTCACGCCGAGTGAGGCATTCTCGACGTTGCAGCCGGTCACGATGCGGCCCGAGCTCGTCAGCGCCGCAGCTCCCACCGGATGGCGACTGTAGGGGGCGTAGGCATGGTCGCGCGCCTCCTCCGCAGCAGCGCGCAGGACACCCCAGTCGACGTCGGTCATGCGGTGGATTCAGCCAGCGCTGCCGCCGCCGTGAGTTGGTCGAAAGTCGGGAAGTGTGTCGAGATGTCGCTCCCGGTGAAGGTGCCGACCCAGCCATCGTCGTCGTGAAAAAAGCGGATGGCGGTGAAGTCAGGGCTGGTGCCCATGTCGAACCAGTGAGTCGTGAGCGCGGGGACACTCAGCAGGTCGCCCTCCGTGCACAGCATCGCGTGGACGCGACCGTTGACATGCAGGTAGAACACGCCCGAGCCCGCGACGAAGTAGCGGATCTCTTCCTCGTCGTGGGTGTGCTCGTTGAGGAACTTGGTCCGGGCCGCCGCAGCGGTCGCGCGCCACTCATCGGAGTCGACCGGATGCAGCTGCGCGACGTCGACGAGCCGGTAGCCGTGCTCGGCCACCAGGCGATCCACGAGCGGGCGGTGACTCTCGAGGACCTCATCCTGCGTGGCCGTGTCGACGAGACGCTCGCCGACAGGGACGTGCTCGTAGACAACGCCGATCGGGGTGAGAGCCCCGGCAATCTCGGCATGGTCGCGGGTGCGCAGGATGGGCGTCTCGGGCCGGTCGTCGGCCCACACGGTCAGCATCGTCATGGCGGCATTCTGCCCCGCTCGGACGCCGCGCGCACTAGCCCCCGGGTCTCTGCAATCGGTCCAGGCGCAGGGCGTGGTCGAAGAGCCAGTCGAAGCTCTCGGTGCGGTCGATGGCCTGGCCCAGGGAATCGCCCCAGGCGTAGAGCCCGTGCTCGGCAACGATGACGCCCGGCACCCCTGGATCTCGCGCCGCCAGGATCCGCGCCGAGAGATCCGCCATGTCCTGGGAGTTCGCGACGACCGGCACGATCACCGTGTCGCCGTGCGCCCCTCGACCGATGCCCTTGAGCTGCTCGACGTCGACGAGCGGGACGCCCTGCGGCCAGCGCGCCGCTGCTTCGACGGCCGCGAGCGAGTGCACGTGCACGACCGCCTCGGCTCCGGCCTCTGCGATCACGGCCGCGTGCACGGGTGCCTCCGCACTGGGTCGTCGGCTCTGGCCAGGGAGAGCCTCACCTCGCACATCGATAAGCACAGCGTCCGCCGTCTCGACTGCTGACTTATCGATACCCGATGCGGTCACGAGGATGTCGGATCCATCGAGCACCGACACATTGCCCGAGGTGCCGCGCATCCAGCCGAGGGCGTAGAGACGGCGGGATGCGCGCGCCAGGTCGTCGGCCTTGGACATGTAGCCTCCTGGATCGTGGTCGACTTCACCGGCGTACGTCACGTGGTCGTGGACATTGAGGGTACGACCAGCGGCTCCGCGTTTGTCTATGACGTCCTCTTCCCCTACGCGACCGAGCGCTTCGCGCCCTGGCTCGCGGAGCACACGGGTGAGTCCGACACGGACCGCATCGTCGCCGAGATTGCCCGGGAGTCGGCCATCGACGACCCGGCCCCCGACCAGATCGTCGACATCCTGCGCGGCTGGGTGGCGGAGGATCGCAAGGTGACACCGCTCAAGGAGCTCCAGGGACTCATCTGGGAAGAGGGCTTCGCCAGTGGTGGACTCGTCTCGGATTTCTTCCCCGATGCCCTGCTTGCGCTGCGCGGCTGGCATGCAGCCGGCCTCCCTATCTCCGTCTACTCCTCAGGCTCGGTGCTGGCCCAGCGCAACTGGTACGCCCACTCCCCCGAGGGTGACCTCACCGGATGGATCACCGACTACTACGACACGGCCAATGCCGGGCCGAAGCGCGAGTCGTCGTCATACCGCGCCATCGCCGCCGCCATCGGCGCCGATCCGGGGAGGCTGCTCTTCTGCTCCGACGTCGTCGCCGAACTCGACGCGGCGCGCGAGGCGGGCTGGCAGGTGGTGCGCGTCCGCCGCCCCGGCGAGCCGCACGCGGTCGAGGACTCGGCGTATCCCGAGGTCACCGAGATGACCCAGATCCACCTGACCTAGTCCTCAGCGGGGGAAGGCACCCGCGACTCCGCCATCCACGGGGATGACGGCTCCGGTCGTCCTCGACGAGGCATCGGAGAGCAGGAACGCCGCCGTGCGCGCGACATCGGCCGTAGTCACCCGGCGCTTGAGGATGTTGCGGGCAGCGTAGAAGTCCTCGAGCTCCTCGGGAGCGATTCCGTGGGCAGCTGCCCGCTCCTCGCGCAGGCCTCCGTCCCACAGCCGCGAATTGTCGAAGACCGCATCGGGGTTGATGGCATTGGCCCGAATCCCTGCTGCGCCACCCTCGAGGGCCGCGATGCGCATGAGTTGCACCATGCCCGCCTTGGACACGGAGTAGGCGCCGAAGCCTGCGCCAGGACCGAAGGCGTTCTTGCTGGCTACGTAGACCAGCGAGCCACCGGAGCCTTGCTCTTTGATCAGCCGCATGGTCGCCCGTGTCATGAGGAAGCCGCTCGCGAGATTGATGCGCATCGCCGCGTTCCACTGATCGAGGGTGAGTTCCTCAAGGGTGCCGGTGACGCCGATGCCGGCGTTGATCACGGCTCCGTCGAGACCACCGAAGGTGCGCACGGCCTGGCGGACCGTGTCCTCCACGACCGACTCATCCGACTGGTCACCCGCCACAAGCACAGGGGCAGTGCCGCCCGCTTCGCGGATGCTCGCGCCGGCTTCCTCCAGGCCAGCACCGTCAAGATCGGCAAGGACCAGCGAGGCGCCCCGCGCGGCGAGCTCCAGCGCGATGCCGCGGCCGATTCCCGACGCCGAGCCCGTGACGATCGCGATGAAGCCTGCGAGGTCGGGTGCGGGGGGTCGCAGTGTGAGCTTGTAGAGCTCCATCGGCCAGTAGTCGAAGCGGAAGGTCTCTCGATCGTCGAGCCCCACCGGCGTGCCGATGCGGTCGGCGACGGTGGCAGCGACCCCGTGGGTGTGCAGGGCGATGTCAGCAGCCACCTCCGCGTCGCGGAGCGTGGCGCCCGTGGTCACCGCACCGAGACCGGGCACGAGCACGACGCGAGGTATGGGGTCATGCATCCCGAAGCCCTCGGGCATTGCATCGGAATTCCGCTCGACATAGGCCGAGTACTCCGCTGCGTAGCCGTCGATGTCATCAGCGGCGGTGTCGGGGGAGGTGGACACTGCGGATCGCGGCTTGATGCGCAGCATGTGGTCGGCGCTGCTCACGCCCGCCGCGACGATCTCGGAGAGAAGTGGATGGTCCGCCGCCGCCCGCAGGCGGGTGTCGATCCGCAGGACGCGCCTGCCTGTCCGCGACATGGTCCCGCGCAGGCGGAGGAGGAGTCGCTCAACCTCCTCTTCGGGCATGTCCGCGACGCGAGGCGGAGCCTCGACGCGGAGAGGCAGGGCGTCAAGGTAGGCCCGAGCCCGATCGACGGCCGCCTCGGTGCGCTGCCAGCACTCTTCGCTCGACTCACCCCAGGTGATGAGGCCGTGGTGGGCGAGGACGACTCCGTCGCGGTCACCGAGTTCGGCGACCACCTTGCTGAGCGTGAAGCCGGGACGCATCCAGTCGACGTAGGCGAAGCCATCACCGAGTGCCTCGGCCACGATGCGGGGGCCCTCCGCGTGATTGGTGAGCGCGCAGATGGCGTCGGCGTGGACATGATCGATGTGCGTGTGCGGCAGGAAGGCGTGGAGAAGGGTCTCGATCGACGGGCGTCGCGCCCCGGGGTCCAGCAGCGCACGCGCCACGAGGTCGGTCATCTCCTCGTCGGACATGGTGTCTCTGCCCAGAAGTGGCAGCAGGTCGTCGAGCCGCAGCGCTGGGTAGTCGGCTGTGCTCGAGCCGCGCATGTCCGCGCCCGATCCCTTGACCCACATGACCCGCTGCTCGCGACCGAGGTGGTCAATAAGCACGCCCTTGGCCGAGGTGTTGCCCCCGCCGTACACAACCAGCGAAGAATCGTCGCCGATCTCATTGGAGCGCTGGACCAGCTGCTCGAGGGGCGTGCTCACAGCGCACCTCCTGCGATGGCGTCGACTGTCACTCCCGGGCCTGGCTCCACGACGCCCCGCTCGGTCACCACGGCAGAGATGTAGACCGCTGGAGTCACGTCGAACGCCGGGTTGAATCCGCGAGCACCATCCGGGGTGGTGGATAGCCCGGACCACGCCGTGACCTCATCGCCGGAACGCAGCTCGATCTCGATCTCGTCCCCGGAGGAGGTAGCGAGGTCGACGGTCGATGACGGCGCTGCCACGACGAAGGGGATTCCGGCCGCTGCGCATGCGAGCGCGACGCTCACGGATCCGATCTTGTTTGCGGTGTCGCCATTCCGCGCGATGCGATCGGCCCCGATGACGGCAAAGTCCGCCAGTCCCCTGAGGATCGTGGAGGCGGCCGCACCGTCGGCCTGCACGACGTAGGGGATGCCATGGTGCTCGCACTCGTACGCCGTCAGGCGCGCTCCCTGCAGGAGCGGCCGTGTCTCATCGACGTAGACGAGCTCGATCTCGCCGCGGTCGGCGAGTTCGCGGATGATGCCGAAGGCTGTGCCCCAACCGGTGGTCGCGAGCGCACCGGTGTTGCAGTGCGTGACCACTCGCAGGGGTCGGCGGTCACAGCGGGCCAGGACCCAGTCCGCCCCTCGACGTGAGAGCTCGCGATTCGCCGCCGTGTCTTCGACGACGATGCGATCCGCCTCAGCGAGCACCGCATCGATGCCCTGCGGCATGTGCGGCCGCACGCGGTCGACTCCCCAGGCGAGATTGACGGCTGTGGGCCGGGCGTCACGCACGCGTGCCACCTCGGCGTCGAGGCGCTCCGGTGACCACTGCTCGCGCTGCGCCTGGACCATGGCAAGGGCTACGCCGTAACCGCCCACGGCACCGAGTGCCGGGGCACCGCGCACGACGAGCCGGCATACGGCGTCGACGAGGGAATCAATGTCACGGCACTCGAAGTCGACGTCTTCCGCCGGAAGCCGCGTCTGGTCGATCAGGACGACGGCGTCGCCCTCCCAGCGAATGGCCTGGATCTCGCTCGCCACGATCAGAACGCATCCGTCGGGGTGTAGACACCCCAGACATCGCGCAGGGCGTCACTCACCTCGCCTACGGTCGCTCGAGCGCGCAGGGCATCGCGCATCGGATAGAGGAGGTTGTCGGTGCCCGCCGCCGCGACGCGGATGCGCTCCAGCGCGGAGTCGACGGCCACCTGGTCGCGCTCCGCGCGGACTCGATCGAGGCGCGCCCGCTGCTCGGCCTCGATCGTGGGGTCGACGCGCAATGGCTCGTAGGGCTCCTCCTCGTCGACGGTAAAGCGATTCACGCCAACGACGACCCGCTCGCCCGCATCGATCTCCTGCGCAAAGGCGTAGGCAGACTTCTCGATCTCGGACTTCTGGAAACCCTCCTCGATCGCGGCGACAGCGCCGCCCAGCTCCTCCACCTGGGCCATGAGGGATAGGACAGCCGCCTCGATCTCGTCCGTGAGCGACTCGATCGCGTAGGAACCCGCAAAGGGATCGACCGTCTTCGTGACATCGGACTCATAGGCGAGGACCTGCTGCGTCCGCAGTGCGAGTCGGGCCGCCTTCTCGGTGGGAAGGGCAATGGCCTCATCGAAGGAGTTGGTGTGCAGGGACTGAGTGCCGCCGAGGACGGCACCGAGGGCCTGGATGGCCACGCGCACGAGATTGACCTCCGGCTGCTGGGCAGTGAGCTGCACACCGGCTGTCTGGGTGTGAAACCGCAGCATGAGCGACTTCGGATCCTGCGCCCCGAACTCCTCCCGCATGATGCGCGCCCAGATACGCCGCGCGGCGCGAAACTTCGCGATTTCCTCAAGCAGCGTGGTGCGCGCAACGAAGAAGAAGGCAAGGCGGGGCGCGAACTCGTCAATGTGCTGACCGGAAGCGAGGGCAGCACGGACGTACTCAATGCCATTGGCGAGCGTGAAGGCGATCTCCTGCACGGGCGTGGCACCAGCCTCGGCCATGTGATAGCCCGAGATGGAAATGGTGTTCCACCGGGGAATCTCTTCACGACAATAGGAGAAGATGTCCGTGGTCAGTCGCAACGACTGCGCGGGCGGATAGATGTAGGTGCCCCGAGCGATGTACTCCTTCAGCACATCATTTTGGATCGTGCCGTTGAGCGCATCGCCTGGCACACCCTGCTCCTCTGCGACCAATTGATAGAGCAGCAGCAGGATCGCGGCCGGCGAATTGATCGTCATCGACGTCGACACCTGGTCGAGTGGGATCCGGTCGAAGAGCACGCGCATGTCGTCGATCGTGTCGATCGCCACTCCCACCTTGCCTACCTCGCCATGGGCGATGGAGGCGGTGGAGTCGTAGCCCATCTGGGTCGGCAGGTCGAAGGCCACGGAGAGGCCGGTCGTGCCCGCGGCCAGCAGCTGGCGGTAGCGCTCACTGGACTCCGCTGCGGTGCCGAAGCCGGCGTACTGCCGCATCGTCCACGGTCGCCCGGTGTACATCGTGGGATAGACCCCGCGAGTGTAGGGATAGGCGCCCGGCGCACCCAGGCGCTCGTCGGGGACCCAGCCCTCAAGGTCTGCCGGCCCGTAGACCGGGGCAAAGGGCAGTCCGGACTCGGTGGACACGTGAGCCTCCCGGAGCGAACGTGCGGCAGGCGCCGCACCCGCAGCCTAGGACGCGCCTCGCTCGGGCGGGTGCGTGACCTGGCTCACCCCACCCTGCCGACACCCCCCTTTCGCACTACGATGGCGTGCAGAAAGACACGTCACCACCTGCCGACGCATCGCCTGAAGGGAGGCACCATGGCTACCGCGCCCGTGGGCACCCTCTATCGAGGCGGCCAGGGCATGTGGTCCTGGGTCGCCCAGCGCATCACCGGCATCGCCGTCTTCTTCTTCCTCTACGTACATGTGGTCGACACCGCTCTCGTCCGGGTCTCGCCCGAGGCCTACGACCTGGTCATCGCGACGTACAAGACGCCCATCGTCAACCTGCTCGAGGTGGGCCTGGTGGGGGCCGTGCTCTACCACGCCCTCAACGGCCTGCGGGTGATCGCGGTCGACTTCTGGTCGCGCGGGCCCCGTTACCAGCGGCAGATGCTCTGGGTCGTGGTGGGAGTGTGGGTCGTCGTCATGGTCCCGGGCACCTTCTACATGATGCGCCACACGGTCGAAGCCCTCTTCGGAGCGACACCATGAGCCTCGCGGATCGGTCGGTCGCGCTCTCTCGCGGCAATCGCAATCGCCAGCGGAGCAACTTCGAGCTCTACGCCTGGCTCTTCATGCGCGTGTCCGGCATCGTCCTGGTCTTCCTCGTCCTCGGCCACCTCTTCATCATGAACATCCTCGACGGGGGCGTGCAGCGCATCAACTTCGCCTTCGTCGCCGGCAGGTGGGCGAGCCCGTTCTGGCAGGTCTGGGATCTCGCCATGCTCTGGCTGGCCATGCTCCACGGCACCAACGGCCTGCGCACGATCATCAACGACTACGCGGAGCGTGACCAGACTCGCTTCTGGCTCAAGATGCTCCTCTACGTCTCCTCGGCCTTCATCATCCTTCTCGGGACGCTCGTCATATTCACCTTCGACCCGACCATCGGCTAGGAGCACCCCATGCAGACCCACAGGTTCGATGTCGTCATCGTGGGAGCCGGCGGCGCCGGTATGCGCGCCGCGCTGGAGTCCACCAAGCGCGCGCACACCGCCGTCCTGACCAAGCTCTACCCGACGCGCAGCCACACGGGCGCAGCCCAGGGTGGCATGTGCGCCGCGCTGGCCAACGTCGAAGAGGACAACTGGGAGTGGCACACCTTCGACACGATCAAGGGCGGGGACTACCTCGTCGACCAGGACGCTGCAGAGGTCATGTGCAAGGAGGCCATCGACGCCGTCATCGACCTCGAAAAGATGGGCCTGCCCTTCAACCGCACGCCCGAGGGGCGCATCGACCAGCGCCGCTTCGGCGGGCACACGCGCAATCACGGTGAAGCCGCCGTGCGTCGCGCGTGCTACGCCGCGGACCGCACCGGCCACATGATTCTGCAAACGCTCTACCAGAACTGCGTCAAGGAGGGCGTGGAGTTCTACAACGAGTTCTACGTCCTCGACCTCATCCTGGTGGAGCGCGACGGTCGCAAGGAGACAGCAGGTGTCGTCGCCTACGAGCTGGCCACCGGTGCCATCCACGTCTTCCACGCCAAGGCCGTCATCTTCGCCACCGGCGGCTACGGCAAGGTGTGGAAGACCACGTCGAATGCGCACACCCTCACCGGCGACGGCATGGCCATCGCCTACCGGCGTGGCCTGCCCCTGGAGGACATGGAGTTCTACCAGTTCCACCCCACGGGCCTGGCCGGCCTGGGCGTCCTGCTCACCGAGGGTGCGCGCGGCGAGGGCGGCATCCTGCGCAATGCCAGCGGCGAGCGCTTCATGGAGCGGGTCGCCCCCACGATCAAGGACCTGGCCCCCCGCGACATGGTCGCGCGCGCGATGGTCGCCGAGGTCCGAGAGGGCCGCGGGGCCGGACCCGACAAGGACTACGTCTACCTCGACCTCACGCACCTACCCAAGGAGCAGATTGAGGCCAAGCTGCCCGACATCACGGAATTCGCGCGTACCTACCTCGGCGTCGACCCCGTGACCGAGCTCGTGCCCGTCTTCCCCACCGCTCACTACGCCATGGGCGGCATGCCCACCAACGTCGAGACAGAGGTGCTCTCCGACAACGACACCGTCGTCGCGGGGCTCTACGCCGCCGGCGAGGTGGCCTGCGTCTCCGTCCACGGCGCCAATCGCCTCGGCACGAATTCACTCCTCGACATCAACGTCTTCGGCCGACGCGCGGGCATCGCCGCAGCGGACTACTCCAAGTCCCACGACTTCGTGCCACTGCCGGAGGATCCCCAGTCCTACACGATCACCCTGGTCGAAGGTCTGCGCTCCGGTGAGGGCGGCGAGCGCGTCGCCGCGATTCGTCGCGACCTGCAGCAGACCATGGATCTCAACGCGCAGGTCTACCGGACCGAGGCGACTCTCAAGCAGGCGCTCACCGACATCCAGGAGCTGCGTCGCCGCTACCGCCACATCGCGGTCCAGGACAAGGGGGCGCGCTACAACACCGACCTCCTCGAGGCCATCGAGCTCGGCTTCCTGCTCGACCTCGCCGAGGTCACCGTCGTGGGCGCTCTCGAGCGCAAGGAGTCACGTGGCGGCCACGCCCGCGAGGACTACCCCAATCGCGATGACGTCAACTACATGCGCCACACGATGGCCTACCGCGTGCCCGGCGCGGGAGGAGAGTCGGCTGTCCGTGTCGACTACAAGCCGGTCACGATCACCCGCTACCAGCCGATGGAGCGCAAGTACTGATGACTGCCACCCTCGAGCCCACCGAGGCTCCCGAGCGCATCGAAGCGCGTGACGTCACCTTCAAGATCCGGCGCTTCATCCCCGAGATCGACGAGGAGCCGCACTGGGAGGAGTTCGTGGTCTCGGCGTACCCCACCGACCGCGTGCTCGACGCGCTCATGAAGATCAAGGGCGAGCAGGACGGCACATTGACGTTCCGACGTTCCTGCGGGCATGGCATCTGCGGCTCCGATGCCATGCGCATCAACGGCCGCAATCGGCTCGCGTGCAAGACGCTCATCAAGGATCTCGGCACCGGCGACATCACCGTGGAGGCCATCAAGGGCCTGCCGCTGGAGAAGGATCTCGTCGTCGACATGGAGCCCTTCTTCGCCGCCTACCGGGCCGTCAAGCCCTTCCTTATCCCGGAGGGGCACGACCCGACGAAGGAGCGCCTGCAGTCGGTGGAAGACCGGGCCGTCTTCGACGACACCACCAAGTGCATCCTGTGTGCCGCGTGCACGACCTCGTGCCCTGTCTTCTGGACCGACGGTGAGTACTTCGGCCCCGCGGCGATCGTCGCGGCCCACCGCTTCATCTTCGACTCCCGCGATGCGGCCGCCGAGACGCGCTTGGAGATCCTCAACGAGAAGGAGGGTGTCTGGCGCTGCCGCACCACCTTCAACTGCACCGATGCCTGCCCCCGCGGCATCGAGGTCACCAAGGCGATCCAGCAGGTCAAGCGGGCACTCATCTTCCGCCGCGTCTGAGCCAGGCGCCACGCCGCGTTGATCAGGCATCCCGGCGCGCTCCGAAGTTAGTCTGGGCTCACCATGCGTCGCTCCCTCGCCTCGGCCCTCACCGCCTCCGTCGTGGGGGCGACCTTTTTCATCGGGGTGCCGAGCGCTTCAGCGGAGCCCATCGGCGGTCCGCTGCTCGCAGGATCGGATGTGATCGTCGATCCCGGGCCCTCGGCCGATCCCCTCCCAGAGGTCCCCGTGAGCGCCTGGGTCCTCGCCGACCTCGAGAGCGGCGCAATCCTCGCCGCCAAGGCTCCCCACATCCCGCGACCACCCGCCTCCGTGATCAAGTCCTTGACGGCGCTCACCCTCACGCAGCGCATCGACCCGGACTTCGTCTACACGACGACATACGACGACGTCGCCGTGGAGGGAAGCCGAGTAGGGCTGGTGGAAGATGCCACCTATACCGCGCGCGAACTCTTCCTCTGCCTGATCATGCAGAGCGGCAACGACTGTGCCTCTGCTCTGGCGCAGGCCAATGGCGGACTCGAACTCACGGTCGCGCAACTCAACGAAGAGGCGCAGCGCCTCCAGGCCTACGACACGGTGGTCAAGAATCCGAGTGGGCTCCCCGCTGAGGGTCAGGTGAGTTCGGCATACGACCTCGCTCTCATCGCTCGCGAAGGCCTCACGCGCCCAGACTTCTATGGGTACGTGACGACGCGCGTGGTGGAGGACTTCCCCGGGTACATGCCCGAGTCACCGGGTGATCCACGGCCGACCATGCCCATCGCCACCCAGAATCCGCTCTTCATCCAGGGATACGAGGGCGCGATCGGGGTCAAGACCGGCTGGACGACGGAGGCGGGCCGTACCTTCGTCGGTGCTGCCGAGCGAGGCGGCACCAGCCTGGTGGTGACGCTGCTCAACATTGACGGCGAGATCTACCCGTCGGCTGCAGCCTTGCTCGACTGGGGCTTTGCCAACATCGACGAGGTCACACCCGTCGGCTATCTCGTCGACCCCATCGACGTCACCGATGTCGGATCAGCCGACGCCCTATCGCCCACGACGCCCGAAGAGCCAGCGACTGAGGCTGGCACTACGACCGTCGCGGCGCCCCAGGCAGCTGCATCGTCCGAAGTGTCGACGAATTGGGGCTGGGTGTGGACGCTCGTGGGGGCGATGGCCGTCGGCATCGTGCTCATCGTCCTCGGGCTGCGCAGTCTCCGCGGTCCCGCGCCGCGCAGTGGCGGCCGCCGAGCCCGTAGTTCGACGCACGATGAGTTCGACAGCGAGCCTGACTACGCGCGCAACTGACTCCGCATTTGATTCCGCGGCTGACTCCGGGTCAGCCCAGCAGCGGGTACGTCGCGCGAGCCACCCAATCGCCTTCCACAAGTTCATAGAGTCGTACGGCGTCGACGGTGAAGTCCGCCTCGAAGTCTCCCAGGACAGCGCTCGCGTGGTCGAGGATCACATCGGGCAGGTCAAAAGCCACCGTGACGTGCGGGTGATACGGAAAACGGAGCTCGACGGCCCAGGGACCGCAGCGGATACGCCGCTCCAGGCCCTCGCAGCCGGAGATGCCCTCGGCCACGGTGAGGAAGACGACGGGGCTCACCGGACGGAAGGTCCCGGTACCGCGAAGCCGCATGCGGAAGGGGGCGCAACCCAGCAACGCACGCTCGAGATGCTGCTCAAGGGCCGGCATCTCCTCCACATCCACCGACACCGGGGGCACGATGGTGATGTGGGCGGGGATAGAACCCGCTCCAACATCTCCCCAGCCGCGTCGAGCCTCGCGGATGCGAGCCGCGTAGGGCTCGGGCACGTCGATGACGACGCCCAGGGTGATCATGACGGAGGAATCGGCGCGAAGCCCACGCGGTCATAGACGGCAGCGAGGGTCGGAGTGGCCGCAGCACGGGCGCGATCGGCACCCAACCGGACGAGGCGGCTGAGCTCTGCGGGATCGGACATGAGTTGACTTACCTGGGCCTGGAATCCGGTACAGAAGTCGACGACGACCTCCGCGACGTCCTTCTTGAGGTCTCCGTAGCCGCGACCGTCGTAGGACGCAGCCACGTCCTCGACGGGACGACCGTCGAATGCCGCAAGAAGAGTGAGGAGATTCGACACTCCGGGCTTCGCCTCGGGGTCGTAGCGGATATCTCGATCCGAGTCGGTGACGGCGGACATGAGCTTCTTGCGGGTGACCTTCGGGTCATCGAGGAGGAAGACGCAGCCGGCCGGTGAGGACTTGCTCATCTTTGCGGTGGGGTCGGTCAGGTCGAGCACCTTGGCGGTGTCCTTAACGATCAGAGGCTCGGGCACCACGAGCGTGGGTCCGTAGGTGGAGTTGAAACGCTGGGCGAGGTCTCGGGTGAGTTCGAGGTGCTGGCGCTGATCCTCGCCGACAGGCACCCCGGCGGCCTGGTAGATGAGGATGTCGGCGGCCTGGAGCACCGGATAGGTGAAGAGACCCACGGTGGCACGCTCTGCGCCCTCGCGCTGCGACTTGTCCTTGAACTGCGTCATGCGTGACGCTTCGCCGAAGCCCGTGATGCACTCAAGGATCCAGGCAAGCTGCGCGTGCTCGGGGACGTGGCTTTGGATGAATACCGTCGAGCGGGTCGGGTCGAGCCCGACAGCGAGCAACTGGGCGAAGGACAGCAGCGTGCGCTGGCGCAGCACCGCAGGGTCGTGCTCCACGGTGATGGCGTGCTGGTCGACTACGCAGTAGAAGGCGTCGTGGGTCTCCTGCAGGGTCACCCAGTGACGCAGGGCGCCCAGGTAGTTGCCGACCTGGAAGGAGTCGGCGGTCGGCTGGATGCCGGAGAGGACGCGCGGGGGGACGTGGACGGGGATCTCCGGCATGGCGTCATTCTGGCAGCGGCACGTCCGTGCCCGCCGACTCGGTCTCAAGGGCCCGGACGCTGAGCCTGGCGACCCGCCGTCCATCGAGCTCCGTGACGGTGAGGACGTGGCCATCCACCTCAACGGTGGCACCGACGGTGGGCAGCTCGCCGAGTTGGGAGACCACGAAGCCCGCCACCGTCTCATAGGGGCCATCGGGCAATTCGACACCGGTCTCGTCGGTGAAGTCCTCGAGGTTGAGCAGGCCGTCGACGTCCGTGCGGGGACCGGAGGCCTCGGTGTCGTACTCGTCGCGAATGTCGCCGACGAGCTCCTCCACGAGGTCCTCGAGGGTGACGATGCCGGCCGTCCCGCCGTACTCGTCGACCACGATGGCGAGGTGCTGGCGCAGACGGCGCATCTCGGTGAGAGCGGGGATCACCTGCTTGGTGCCAGGAAAGAACGCCGTCTCGCGCGCGAGGTCGCCCACCCGGCGCGTGGAGCGATCCGCATCGGGGGCAAGGAGATCCCGAATGTGCACGACGCCCACGACGTCGTCGGCCGACCCTCTGATGACGGGGTAGCGCGAGTGAGGGGCATCGGTCACCTCGGTGATCGCCTCGCCCACGGGCGTGGAAGCGTCGAGGAAGGACACCTCGGTGCGGGGCAACATGACCTCGCGCAGCTCGCGATCCCCCGCATCGAAGACATCATCGATGAGAGCGCGCTCCTCCGCGGTCAGCTCCTCTGTGGCAGCCACGATGTCGCGCAACTCCTCGCCCGTGATCTGTTCCTTGCCTGAGTGAGGGTTGCCGCCGAGGAGGCGCACGAGGGCATTGGTGGAGATCGATAGGAGCCAGATGAAGGGCCGTGTGACGCGCGCGAGCAACTCGACCGGGCCCGCAAGGATCAGGGCGGTCGACTCAGCACGCTGCAGGGCGATCCTCTTGGGGACGAGCTCGCCGATCACGAGCGAGATGTAGGCGATGATGATCGTCACTCCGATGAAGGACAGGGCCGAGGCCCATCCCTCCGACAAGCCCCAGGACTCGAGGACGGGTGCGATCGCGGGCGCGATCTGCGAGGCACCGAAGCCGGCTGAGATGAAGCCCGCCAGCGTGACACCCACCTGCACGGCCGCGAGGAAGCGATTGGGATTGCGGACGAGGGCGGCGAGGGTGCGCCCCCTGCGACCACGCTGCGAGAGTCGCTCTACCTGGCTCTCGCGAAGGGACACGAGGGCGATCTCGGCCGCGGCGAAGAAACTCCCCAGGAGGATGAAGAAGACGACCAACACGATGTTGACCCATAAGCCACTCACCCTCGAGAGGATACGGGGTGACTAACCAAAGGTGATCATGAGCGGTGCGTGATCGCTCCAGCGCTCGGCGTAAGTCGGCGCCTTGCCCACGATCGCCTCACGGGCCCGGGCCGCCAGTGCGGGCGTGGCGATCTGGTAGTCGATGCGCCAGCCACCGTCCGTGTCGAAGCCACGGCCCCGCCATGACCACCAGGTGTAGGGACCGGGGCCAGGACCTCCCAGCGCGCGGCCAAGGTCCCTCCAGGGGCCGGGCTTGCCGCCCGCGACCCCGCACCACCGGTCGAGGTAGGCGCGTTCCTCAGGCAAGAAACCGGCCTTGTCGCGGTTGCCCTTCCAGTTCTTGATGTCCGCCTCGGCATGCGCGACGTTGAAGTCGCCCGTGACCAGCACATGACCCTTGACTCGGGTGGCGCGTCGCCGCAGGGCCGTGAGCCTGCGATCCATCGCCTCGAGGAAGCGGAACTTCTCGTCCTGCTTCGGTGTCTCCGCCTCACCCGTGTGAACGTACGCCGAGACGACTGTCATCGGCCCGAGCGCAGTCTCGAGATCGACCTCGATCCAGCGACCCTGCCGCGCGAACTCCGGCTCCCCCAGGCCCTCGCGCACGGCTACCGGCTGCTCCCGGCTCAGCACCGCCACGCCATTGCGCCCGAGACTCTCAGAAGCGCTGTGTGACACGTGCATGCCCGCCAGCCGACTCTCCGAGAGCTGCTCGTGGACCTGTTCGTGAGTCGCCCTGACCTCCTGGAGGCAGATCACGTCCGCCTTGGCGTCAGCGAGCCAGTCCAAACCACCCCGCCGAGCCGCAGCCCGGATGCCATTGACGTTGGCGGTGATGGTGACGAGGGAGACGCCCTTGGTGCGCGCCAAGCGTCAGGCCATCGCCTTCTGGAGATTGGCATCGATGGCGGCAAGGAAGTCCTGCGTCGTGAGCCACGGCTGATCCGGGCCGACCAAGATCGCGAGGTCCTTGGTCATTTGCCCGCTCTCGACCGTCTCGATGCACACGCGCTCCAATGTCTGGGCGAACGCCGTGACATCGGGGGTCCCGTCAAGCTTGCCTCGATGCTCGAGGCCGCGCGTCCAGGCGAAGATCGAAGCAACAGGGTTGGTTGACGTCGCTTCACCCCGCTGGTGCTGGCGGTAGTGGCGCGTGACCGTCCCGTGAGCAGCCTCAGCCTCCACCGTACGGCCGTCAGGGGTCATGAGAACACTGGTCATGAGCCCGAGCGAGCCGAAGCCCTGAGCGACCGTGTCGGACTGCACGTCACCGTCGTAGTTCTTGCACGCCCAGACGTAACCACCCTCCCACTTGAGGGCACTGGCCACCATGTCGTCGATGAGCCTGTGCTCGTAGGTGAGGCCCGCTGCCTCGAACTCAGCTTTGAACTCAGCGTCGAAGATCTCGGCGAAGATGTCCTTGAAGCGGCCGTCGTACGCCTTGAGGATGGTGTTCTTGGTGGACATATAGACCGGGAACTTGCGCGCCAGGCCGTAGCGGAAGGAGGCGCGCGCAAAATCCCTGATGGAGTCGTCGAGGTTGTACATCCCCATGGCCACGCCCGACTCGGGGAACTCGAAGATCTGGAACTCCATGGGCTCCGAGCCATCCGCAGGGGTGAAGGTCATCGTGAGCGTGCCCGGACCCGGCACCTTGAAGTCCGTCGCGCGGTACTGATCACCGAAAGCATGTCGACCGACGATGATCGGCTTGGTCCACGTCGGGACGAGCCGCGGGATATTGGACATGATGATCGGCTCGCGGAAGATGACCCCGCCGAGGATGTTGCGGATGGTGCCGTTGGGCGACTTCCACATCTTCTTGAGGCCGAACTCCTCGACGCGCGCCTCATCGGGCGTGATGGTCGCGCACTTCACGCCCACTCCAAACTCGAGGATGGCGTGGGCGGCATCGATCGTGACCTGGTCGTCGGTC
>JBIKKK010000028.1:0-16915 GCA_044360385.1 Candidatus Nanopelagicales bacterium | reverse complement strand
GGCCCTTGAGCACCCGACCACGGTAACCCGGATGAGGTGGCGACGATGGAGTCAGACCGCTGCGGTGACGGCGTGGAGCGCGGCGGACAGGCTGTCGATGAGCAGATCCGGATCGGTCACGGCGGCGGGATCGATGGTGATCCCGAGGTACGCCGTGCCGTCGTAGGTCATGAGGGCGACGTTGACGGCCGCGCCGCCCTTGGGCGCAAACGGCATGATGCGCGTGACGCGCGCACCGGAGACGTAGACCGGAAACGGCGGACCGGGCACGTTGGTCGCCGCCACGTCCGTGCCCTTCATGAGACCGCCCGCGATCGATGTCGCGACCGGATTGGGAAGCGTGCACAGGAGCCGATACACGACCGTGGAGACGGGGAGCGCCGGTTCGGTGCGTGCCGTGAGCAAGACCGGATGCAGGATGCGCATGGTGTCCTGCGGCGTCGCGCCAGCGAGCGGGAGTGCGAACCTCGCCGGCACCCAGGCATTGCCCCCGGAGGAGTCGCTGTCGCCGCGCATGTTGACCGGCATGTTGACGCGCAGTGCGTCGACCTCTGCTCCCATGCCCGCGTGGTAGGCGCGCAGGCCTCGCGCGACGACCGCCATGAAGGCGTCATTGAGCGTGCCTCCGACGGACTTGCCCGCTGCCTTGAGATCGGCCAGTGGCGCGTGGAGCACGGCGCAGCGGATGTCCAGGGAGCGACCGGTCATGATGGGGCTGAGCGGCGTGCTCGCGGGGGCCAGCAGCCTTGCGGCAGAAGCGGCGAAGGAACTCGCGTCCTGAAGTGAGCCCACCGGGTCGGCGATGGCGCGGCGCGCCAGGCCAAGGCCCTGGCCGGCCATGCCCTGGATCAGTCCGCGTGACTCCTGTACTTCGTAGTCGACGCCGTGGGCGAGGCGCTGCACCGGATCCAAGCGGGCACCTGGCTCGGGAGCACCCGGCAGCGGACCGAGATCGGGTGCCTCGGGGGACATGTCGAAGATTGTCGCGGCGAGCATCATGCCGCCGACGCCGTCGGTGATGGCGTGATGCAGCTTGAGGATGATCGCCGCCCCGTCGCCGTCGAGGCCGGTGGCCACCGTGAGCTCCCAGAGCGGACGGTCGCGATCGAAGTCCTGCTCGGCCGCGCGCTCGGCGACCCGCATCGCGCCGGAGAGATCACGCTCGCCGGGAGGCAGGGTGATCCATCGCAGGTGGTAGTCGAGGTCGAAGTCGGGATCGGTGACCCATCGGGGCGGGATCAGGGACACGGGATTGCCGATGACGCACTGGCGCAGCTTGGGCACGACGCGCGTCAGCCGATCGATGCGCTCGGTCAGCGCACGACGATCCGGGACCGTCTCGGTGGTCACCATGACGACAATCACCGAGCGCAGCAGGGGGTCGTCCTCGATTCCCCACATCACGGCATCGAAGGCGCCCATGCGGTCGTCCTGGCTCACCTCGACCCCTCTCTCGTAGGTCCGGCCCGACAGGGGCGGCGAAGCCGCCCCTGTCGGTCCCTCCCGACCGTAGTCCGCGCATGACCGGGGCACGGGGGCTTACCGTGAATACATGACTGTCGAGCAGCCCGGCTCCACCCCCACGCCCGCCAAGGGAGTCGATCTCGCCCAGGGCGAGGTGGAGTCCCTCTTTGCTCAGCGCCTCGCCGAGGCCTTCGCCGCGCTCGGCTGCTTCAACCTCGCCGTCTTCGGCAAGACGGGGGTGGGCAAGTCGACGCTGGTCAATGCGGTCTTCGGCAGTCAGGTCGCCGAGACGGGGCTCGGCAAGCCGGTGACCCGCGGCCTCGTCTACTACCGCCATCCCGGCGGCCTCCTCGGTCTGTATGACTCCGAGGGATTCGAGACGGGTACGTCGGGCGACGAGATCCTGGCCGCACTGCGGTCGCGCGTGGCGGATTCGCGTTCCCTCCCGGTCGACCAGCAGATCCACGCGGCCTGGTATCTCGTGCGCTGGTCGGATCGCCGCTTCGAGGATCGCCAGGGTGACTTCGTGCGCGCCCTCGCGGATCTTGGGCTCCCTGTAATCCTGGTGATCACCCAGGTGCCGAGTCGCGACGGTGTCCCGCACCCGGAGGCCATCGAACTCGCGCAGTACATCGAGTCGCTCGGACTCCCGCTGCGGCCCGCGGGTCGCGCGCTGCTCACGAACGCTCTCGAGGATCCCTTCACGGCGTCGCCGGTCTTCGGGCTTCAGGACTTGCTCGACGCGACGTACCTCGTCGTGCCCGAGGTGGCGACGGCCGCGCTCACGGCGGTGCAGATCCTCGACTGGGAGCGTAAAAGACAGGCGGTCAAAACGATCATCAATCAGTCGGTTGCGGTCGCTGCCGGGGTCGGTGCGGCTCCCATCCCCTTCGCTGACGCTGCCATCCTGGTTCCGACGCAGGTGACGATGATCGCGAGGATCACGGCGGCCTACGGCCTCCCCGCTGATCGCTCGCGTGCTTTGGCCGCTGCCGGAGCTGTCGTCCTCACCGGGGGCGCGACTATGGCCGGCCGCTACATCGCGACCAGTCTGCTGAAGTTCGTCCCTGGCGGGCAGCTAGCGACATCGGCCATCTCCGCCACGGTCGCGGGCACGCTCACGCGGGCTGTCGGCGGGGCGTGGGCCCGCGTCTGCGAGTACGCACTGGGCCTGCCGCCCGACGAGCGGGATCGTTTCCTCGCCGGAAGCGGCCCGAAGGAACTCTTCATGGCGTACTTCTCGGGCAAGCAACGCTGATCCCGGGCGGCCCTTCCCGGCCGCTGCTACGGTCGGGGAAGCCCGTGAGACGCGGCTCTGCCGATTCGCCGGGCTCAGCCAAGAAGGGGAGGCTTCCATGCGACGCGTATTTCTCATCGCCGCAGCCATCGCGGGTGCTGCCGCGGGCGTCGCGGCATGGCGGCGCTACCACGACACCGAGCCCGTAGCCGAGCGTGCCGACGCGTGGGCCGACAGCGTGACGACCTTCGCCGGTCGCACCGCGACGGGCGTCTCAGGTGCGGCGTCGACGGCCGCTGACCTCGCCGACAAGGCCGCCCGAACCGCGTCGGAGGCTGCCCACTCCACCCCGATCGTGCCCCCTGCCGTGGCGGACGCCGTGAGCGCCGCTGCGGCGAGCGCCGGTGCAGCCGTGAGCGACGCCGCCGAGGCGACGACGGCAGCCGCTGCCAGTGCGGCGACGGCGACCCAGGCAGCCGCGGCCGACACCGCCGAGGTGGTCAAGGGCGCTGCGGCCGCCGCCGCTGAGGAACTGGCCGACGCCGATTCAGCGGGCAAAGCTGAGCCGGCAGGCGATGCTCAGCCCACCGCGACCACGCCGCCCAAGAAGGCCGCCAAGAAGTCCGCACCCAAGAAGGCGGCGGCCAAAAAGTCCACGAAGAAGTCTGCCGACAAGGAATCCTCACCCAAGTCAGCGCCGAAGCCTGCACCGAAGCCCACTACTCCCGGCGGCGCGGCCCCGGGCTCGGAGTAATTCGTCCTTCACCACCGGGTCGATCCCACGCGGGAAGGTTTCCGGGGGCTTGAGCGTTAGCGCCTTCTGAGAGTTCTGTCTGGCAGGAGGAAGCATGACTGATCGACCCCTCGTCACCTGGCATGGCGACCCCACTCCGGTGGAAGGCCGTCATGTCCTCGTGCATGCCTTCACGGGCTTCCTCGATGCTGGCGGAGCCACAGCGATGGCTGCCCGCCTCCTGCAGTCACGGGATCACCGCCTCCTGGCGACCTTCGATGTCGACCAGGTCCTCGACTATCGCGCCCGCCGTCCGGTGCTCACCTTCGTCACCGATCATTTCGCCGCCGTCGACATGCCTCAGATCTCGCTCCACGAGGTGACCGACGACGCGGGTACGCCGTTCCTGTTGCTCTCAGGGCCCGAGCCGGACTACCAGTGGCAGCGCTTCGCCGACACGGTGCTCGAGGTCGTCCGCGCCACGGGGACGCGGCTCACCGTTGGCCTGTCGGCCATCCCGTGGCCGGCCCCCCACACGCGCCCGCTCGGTGTCACGGTCCACGGCAATGTGCCAGCACTCGTGTCCAGCCCGCACTCACTTGTCGGCAACATTCAGGTGCCCGGCCACATCGGTGGGCTCCTGGAGTTGCGTCTGGGCGAGGCTGGGGAGCAGGCGATCGGGATCGCCACGCATGTGCCCCATTACCTTGGACAGTTTGAGTACCCCGCCGCCGCGATCGCCTCTCTCGAGGCGCTGAGCGCGACGACCGGACTGGTCCTCCCTGTCGATGATCTGCGCGCCCCGGCTTCCCGCGCCGAGGGCGAGATCGCGCAGCAGCTGCAAAACAGCGAGGAGTTCGTCACCATCGTCCGCGCCCTCGAGCAGCAGTACGACCAGTTGGCTGCTCTCCGCGGCACCGCCGCTCCCGCCTCGAGCGTTTCTGATCTCGCCCCGGGCGGGCAGGTGCCCACGGGCGACGAGATCGCCGCCCAGGTGGAGCAGTTCCTCGCTGACATGCGCGATCGCGAGTCCGGCGACCCGCGGGAGAGCTAGCCCGCTCCCGAGGAGCCCGCCTGTGGGCCACGTGTGAGACTGGTACCCCAGGGCGTCCAACGGGGCGCGGGAGGGATCCGATGAGCGAGCGCACGGGTGGGGGCAACTCCACATTCCGTTTCACGGACACGGCCGTGCTATCCGTGAGCATTGCCGAGGCCCCTGTCGTGATGACGTCAGCGGAAATCGACGTTGCCCTGGCAGACACCTATGCGCGACTCGATGTGCGTCCCGGCCTGCTCGAGAGCCTCGCGGGCATCGTCGAGCGCCGCTGGTGGCCCGAGGACGTCACGTTTGCCGATGCGGCTGCGATGGCCGGCGCCAAGGCCCTTGCCGATGCCGGCATCGCTCCTGAGCGCGTGGGTCTGCTTGTCGACACGTCCGTCTCGCGTGCACACCTCGAGCCGTCAGCCGCGGTCGATGTCCACCACCAGCTCAGCATGCCGTCCCACTGCCTCAACTTCGACCTGTCCAATGCCTGTCTGGGCTTCGTCAACGGCATGCACCTCGCGGGCACCATGATCGACGCCGGCCAGATCGACTACGCCGTTATCGTCGACGGCGAGGGCTCGCGACAGCTCCATGAGCGCACCATCGAGCGCCTGCAGCGCCCTGACGCCACGGTGGCTGACATCTTCGAGAACTTCGCTTCGCTCACGCTGGGGTCCGGCGGCGCCGCCATGGTGCTGGGACGTGCATCAGAGCACCCCGAGGGCCACCGCTTCGTCGGCGGAGTTTCCCGTGCAGCCACCCAGCATCACCGCATCTGCGTGGGCGACATGACGCAGATGCGCACCGACTCCCGCGCCCTGCTCGAAGCTGGGCTCGAGTTGTCGACCGAGCTGTGGCAGGAGGCCGCCGAGACCTTCGACTGGTCGGACCTGGACTGCTACGTCATCCACCAGGTGTCGAGCGTCCATACCCAGGCGATCACGGCGGCACTCGGGATCGATCCCGAGCGCGTGCCCATGACCTTCCCCCACTACGGCAACATCGGTCCGGCTTCCATCCCGTTCACGCTCGCGAAGCAGACCGATGACCTTCGTGCCGGCGATCGGGTCGGCTGCCTCGGCATTGGCTCGGGCTTGAATGCCAGTGTCATCGAGATCGCCTGGTAGTCCGCGCGTCACGATGAGCGCCCGTCTCCCCGAGCTCCCGGGTCTCGATCCGGCTTGGTCACGCACTGTCGACATCGATGGCGTCGCCATGCATGTGCTGGACCGACCGGCACAGGGGGAGCCACGGGTCACTCTGCTCGCCGTCCACGGCAATCCCACCTGGTCCTACCTGTGGCGCCGCTTGCTCGCAGAGGCACCCCGGGACTGGCGCGTCATCGCGGTCGATCACATCGGGATGGGCTTCTCGGATCGCCCCGAGGGCATGCGCCGTCTCGCGGACCGGGTCAGGGATCTGGGTAGGGCGACGGACATCCTCGGCGTCACCGGTCCGGTCGTCACCGTCGCCCACGACTGGGGTGGTCCGGTCTCGCTGGGCTGGGCACTGGCGCATCGGGACATGCTCGCCGGCGTCGTGCTCGCTAACACCGCGGTGCATCAGCCGGAGAGATCCCCCGCACCCACGCTCATCCGGCTGGCGCGGTCGCGGCCCTTCCTCGATCCGGTGACCCGGCGGACCAGCACCTTCCTGCGCGGCACCACGCTCATGTCGCGGGACATGCCGCGCGAGGTCGCCCGGGCCTTCCGGGCGCCGTACCCCGATAGGGCGAGCCGACGTGCGATAGGCGACTTCGTCGCTGACATCCCGCTATCCCCGGAGCATCCCAGCGCCTCGACGCTCGATGGCATCGCCGAGGGAATCCGGTCCCTCGACGTACCCGTGCTCCTCGCCTGGGGGTCGGATGATCCCGTCTTCTCCGACCGCTACCTGCGTGACCTGCGCGCGCGCATGCCCCACGCCGATGTGCATCGCTATGAGAAGGCCCGTCACCTCGTCACCGAGGATGCCGCGGGCTGGTTCCCCGATGTCCTCGCCTGGATCGACACCCGGGTGCTCGCGCAGGGAGAGTCGGTCCTGCCCGTGGCCTCGAGTGCCGAGGTCGTCCCCATGGGTCAAGCGCTCGAGGATCGCGCGCAGGATCTCGGCGTCGCTCTGGCCGATCTGCGCTCGGATCGCCGGGTGAGTTGGACGATGCTTGCTACCCGTACTCGCGAGATCGCCGCGGGCCTGGTGGACATGGGCGTGCGACCGGGGGACCGCGTGGCCATGCTGGTGCCACCGTCGGCGGACCTCATCGCGTCTGTCTACGCCGCGTGGCGCATCGGCGCCGTGGTCGTCGTGGCGGATTCCGGCCTGGGGGTGCGCGGCATGCGTCGCGCGCTTCGCTCCGCTGAGGCCTCGCATGTGATCGGCATCCCTGCGGGACTGGGACTGGCACGCACCCTGGACCTGCCGGGAGTGCGCGTCCTCGTGGGGCGCACCGGTCCCGCCACCCGTGTCCTCGGTGCGGATGCCTCGCTGTCCGAGGTCGCGCGTCGAGGTCGTGCGCATCTCGCGATGACTGACCTGCCTCCCGTGCCTCCCGCCGACGCCGATGCGCTTGTCGCCTTCACCTCTGGCGCGACGGGCCCCTCGAAGGGAGTGGTCTACACCCAGGCCCGACTGGCCCATCTACGCGATGCCCTACGCGCGGCGTATGCGATCGGAGGGGACGACGCGCTCGTGGCAGCGTTTGCTCCCTGGTCCGTGCTCGGGCCCGCGCTGGGGATTCCCTCTGCGATCCCCGACATGGATCTCACCGACGCGAGCACCCTGAGCGCGCGAGCCCTCGCGGATGCGTCAGCTGCCGTAGGCGGCACGCTGGCGTGGGCCTCGCCCACAGCCCTGCGCGCCGTCGTGGATTCCGGTGATGCCCTCGACGAGACCCAGCGCGCGGCTCTCGACCGGCTGCGCTTCCTCCTCGTGGCCGGTGCTCCCGTGCCCGTCGAACTCCTCTCGCGCGCGTCCTCGATCCTGCCCTCGGCCACGCTCGCCACTCCTTACGGCATGACCGAGGCCCTGCCCCTGACAGAGGTCACCCTCGATGAGCTCCGCGACGCACGTGGTCGCGGAGTGCTGGTCGGCCGGCCGCTGGACGGGGTGGACATTGCCATTGCGCCGCTCGACGCCGCGGGAGTTCCCGCGAGCGACATCGGGCAGGACGCGGACGTCACCGGGGAGATCGTCGTGCGCTGCGCATGGATGCGCGACCGCTACGACCGCCGATGGGCAACGCAGCATCGCGCCGACTCCCCGCGCGGCTGGCATCGCACCGGCGACGTCGGTCATATCGATGCGCTCGGTCGCCTCTGGGTCGAGGGGCGCCTCGCCCACGTGTTCACCACCACCGAGGGACCGGTCACACCCGTGGCCGGTGAGCTGGCCGCGCAGCGCGCGGTCGGCGTCCCGCTTGCCGCACTCGTCGGCGTAGGTCCCCCGGGAGTGCAGGTGCCGGTGATCGCGCTCCTGATGCCCGGCCCGGCCCTCGGTCTTGCCGACGTCGACGTCACCGCACGCGTCCGCGAGGCGGTGCGCGCGGAGACAGGCCTCGAGGTCGCCGCGGTGCTCACCATGCGATCGCTGCCGGTGGATGTCCGTCACCGCTCCAAGGTGGACCGCACGCGGATCGCTCGCGAGGCTGCCGAATTCCTGGCGGGGGAGCGTGGGGATGGCTGACCGAGTCGCGGTGACCGGAGCCTCCGGGGTCGTCGGGGGAGCGGCTGCGCGGGCGCTCATCGCGCGTGGTGACAGCGTCGTCGCCGTGCAGCGCGGCTGCGTCCCACCTGCGCTCGCAGCACTGGGTGCCCAGGAATTCCGTGCCGACATCGCCGGCCTCACCGAGGCCCTGGTCGAGGCATTTACGGGCTGCCAGGTCGTGGTGCATGCAGCGGCGCGCGTCGACATCACCGGGCCTTGGGAAGAGTACGAGCGCGTCAACATCCTCGGCACGCGTCGGGTGATCGAGGCTGCTCGCCTGGCCGGGGTGGCGCGCCTCGTGATCGTGTCCTCCCCGTCGGTGGCTCACTCGGGTCACGCGCTCGTCGGCGCTGCTGCTGGGCCGGCGGATCCGGAGCGTGTGCGCGGCCACTACTCGCGCAGCAAGGCGATCGCCGAGCTCGAGGCGCTTGCGGCAGACGATGCGCGGATGGCCGTCACCGTGGTGCGACCCCACCTCGTCTGGGGACCCGGTGACTCTCAATTGACCGAGCGCATCATCGAGCGCGCGCGCAGCGGCCGGTTGGTCATCATCGGCAGTGGATCAGCGCTCATCGACACGACCTACATCGACAATGCCGGGGGCGCGATCGCGGCGGCCGCCGACCGAGCGGCGCTGCCGGAGGTCCGCGGGCGTGCCTTCGTGGTCTCCAACGGCGAGCCCCGGACCGTGAGCGAGATGCTCACGCGCATCGCCCTGGCCGCGGGTGCCCCTCCTCCGACCCGCAGCGTGCCCTTTGCCGCAGCGCGCATGGGCGGACACGTGCTCGAGCGACTGTGGGAGCGGACCGGCCGGGATGGTGAGCCGCCGGTGACGGCATTCCTCGCCGAGCAGCTCGCCACGGCCCACTGGTTCGACCAGCGCCAGACGCGCGAGGCCCTGTCATGGGTCCCCGAGGTAAGCATCGACGAGGGACTGGCGCGATTGGCGACGGCCCTGGGCGGCGTGGCTCCCGCCCCGCGGCCTCACTGAGGGCTATAAAGAGCGAGACCCCTGGAAGCATGAGTTCCAGGGGTCTCGCCATGGATCCTGCCTGCCGGTCCCGCGAGGGGAAGTCGGGGGCGTCGCCCCTTCTCCGTCGCACCCGTTGCCAGGGCGTCTCCGGTGCGGCTTGCGCCGCTTCAGCCGATCCCGAAGCCTTGATCCTCCCCCGCGACACCGGGGTGGGGAGTTTCCTCCGATCTCGCCTTGCGGCTCGATCACCTTGTGCTCCGATCGCTCAGTTTCCCTTGCGACAGGACATTTCTATTCCTCTTGCGCAAGCTGCGCAAGGGAGTGTCGCGACATTTTCAAAAAACTTGACCACCTCGAGTCACACTCGTCTCGATCAGTCACTCCGGGCACGGCAGTAAGGCTGTCCCGGCGGGGGACGTACCCTCGAGAGGTGATCGCACCCACCGCTTCCGGGCGCCGCGCGCACGGAAGCGTCGTCTACCTGCACGGGGTGGGCGGCACGCGCCCGGCGTGGTGGCGTCCGATCTCCCGGGCCCTGGGCGGACTGTCGGTCGATCTCGTCGCCCCGGCGTACGACGACCTGCTCACGACGTCCGGTCGTGTCTATGCGCGACGGGAGCGGGCACCCGAAGCGATGCCGCATGACGAGATGCCGCATGACGATGCGCGACACGCGTATGTCCTGCGTCAGAGACGACTCGCGGATCTTGTGGACGCGGTCGGTGAGTCCACGCGACTCGCGTGGCCAGCCGCACTGCCGCACCCGGCTGACGTGGCCGGTCGACTTCCGCTGGGTTCCATGCTGCGTGCACCGGTCTTCGGACTCGACCAGGTCGGTCGCTACCTCGACGACGAAGCACGGCGTGCCGCCGTACTGCACCGAGCCAGGTCGATGATCCTGTCGGCGCCGCGTCCGCGCGTCGTCATCGCCCACTCCCTGGGCTCGTTGGTGGCCTGGGACCTCCTCGCGGATCCCGGCATCTGCGTGGACCTGCTCATCACCCTGGGCAGCCCCCTGGGCCATGCGGCTCTCGAGGTCGAGCCGGCTTCCTTCCCCTACCACCGCGTCGGGGCGTGGCTCAATGTCGTGCACCTGCTTGACCCAGTGCCGGCCGGGCGAGGGCTGCACGACTCCTTCCCCGCCGCGATCGATGTCTTCCTGGGGCCCGGGTCCGGCGGGCCGGCCAAGCCGGCCAGCGCCGTCTCGCGCTTCGCTGCAGCAGTCGCGGGAGTGGCGACCTCGCACCTGGACTCGACATATCTCGTCTCGCCCACGGTGCTGGCCGCGGTGAGGGAGGCTATGCACGTGAGCGGAGGCATGCCGGTGCACGGCCGCCAGGCGGCTGCGTCATGACGTCCTGGCGGACCTACGCCGACCCGCCCGCGTCGGATCCCTCCCTCAGTCGAGCCGAGCGCAAGGGCCGGGCACGTGCATTGCGCGACGAGTTGCCCTTTGCTCAGGCGCTCAGCACCGCGGGCACCGGCTACGTCGTATGGATGTGTGCGGATGCGCTCGATGCGGTGGCCGGTCCGACGGGGACCGCGCTCGACGCCGTGCATGTCGATGATGCGCTCCCGGGTCCGTGGGAGACCGACCTCATCGATCTCGCCCTGCACCAGGGCATGGGAGGCCGCGCTGCGGAATCCATGGCCGAGGGCTATCAACAAGGGCTTGCCGCCGTGGCCGCGGAGCCACTGCATGCCGCGCAGGCCGAGGCCCTGCGCCGCTCCCGGCGACTGGCCGCTGGTGTCACGGCGGAGGCTGCCCAGTCGACGACGACTGCGGTCCGACGGTTGGTGTCGTCGGGCGCGCGCCTGCGTCGGGACCGTGCCGAAGCGCACTGGGGATGTGCTGCAGAGGCCATCGGCGACCTCGGATCCGAGATGGCCCAGTACCGCGAGAGCCTGCCTGAACATGACGCACGTCTCCTCGCGCAGTACCGCGTGGCCGATGCCGTCGCCGGTGAGGGCGGCCGCCTTCTCGTGCTCCTGGCCCGCGGCACCGACGGTGACGACGTGCTCCTCCTCGAGGCGACGGCCACCCACCCCTCGACGCGCGAGAGCTCCTTCGGTGCGTGGCGCGATGGCTCCGACGTGCAGCGAGTGCTTCTCGCGCGCGAAGCCGTGCCCCTGGTACCCGCGGAGTTCGCCGGTTGGTCCACGAGCGCGGATGGCGCAGTCGCCCGGGTGTGGTCGCGCGCGCGGCTCGCCGTGGAGGTGCCGGACCTGGGTGGCCGCCGTGCTCGCGCTCGCCGCCTGGGGACCGTCCTCGGCTTGCTGCACGCCGCCACAGGAGACGCGGCTTCACTCTCCGGCTATGTCGGCCACTCGCGCAAGTTCCCCCTGGCCGTGCGCGATGCGGTGCTCTCGTCTGGCGATCGCTAGTTGCGCGACAGGACGAAGGCGTCCATCCCCCAGGCCATCGTCAGATGGGCCACGACTCCGGCGAGAATCGAGCGGAGCCGGAGCGCTAGATAGCCCAGGATCAGGCCGCCGATGAGGCTCGAAATGGCCTCGGGCATGGGCTTGCCGAGATGCAGGAGGCAGTAGGCGAAGGCCATGACCGGCACGGCGTGGATGCCGAGCACCGGCTGTCCCGCGAAGACGAGGAAGCCGCGGAAGAAGAACTCGAGTGCCACGAAGGTGGCGCCGTAGGCAGCCTCGAACGCGATCAGGGACCAACCGTCACCCCCATAGAAGGGGTACGTGTCTATGAACCGCTGGTCGGTTGAGGCCAGCCACACGATCACGAGCGCGACCGGCGCGATGAGCGCGATGAGGATCGTCTCATTGCGGATGAACCGCAGGGACAGCCCGTACCCGCGGACGGACTGGCCTGCTACCCGGGCGTAGGCGACGGGCACCAGCGTGTAGATCGAGATGCTCGTCCCGGCCCACCACAGGAGGTCGGCGAGTTCATCGCCGAAGGGGCGGCGCTGCGAGACGTAGAGCAGCACCGCGGGCGTGATCCACAGCAGGGCGAGGTAGAGGGCGTCGCTCCCGCGCAGGCGCACGGCCTCCGACCGTGCCCGCGCCACCGCGAGCGCTGTGCCCGCGAGCGCCGGAAGCGCGAAAATGGCCAAGCCCACCGGCAGGCTCTCCTTGCGCCATTGCTCGACGGGGACGACTTCGTAGGCCACCCACAGGCAGGCAAGGGCTGCGGCGGATAGCCCGAGCATGACCGCGGCGGCCCGACCGCCGTGCTCGCGGCGCACCCAAAGCGCGATGAGGATGAGGACAGTGCCGGCGAGGAGGGTGATCTGCCACGCTGCGAGCACCTGCACACCCTAGGTGTCTGAGGTGCTGGGTGTGCTCGGAGGACCGTGCGGCGCTGACCGTCTGCGTATGTGGAATCGGCGGTCGTGGCGGCGGCCGATCTTGAAGCCCTTGCGCTGCAGCAGCCACACCGACACGATGACGGCCGCAATGGGCAGGATGGCTCCGAGAACAACCCACGTGGCGAAGGTCTGGGTTGAGTTGACGAGCCATTGGAAGTTCATGCCGAAGTAGCCGGTCATGAAGGTGATGGGCAGGAAGATGATCGACACGAGCGTGAGCTGGTTGATGCGGTTGCCCTGCGCCGCGCTCACCTGGCCCTGGTAGTCCTGGATGGCGGATCGGATGTCGGAACCCGCACTTTCGATGCGTTGGACGACGTCATTGACGCAGGCGGCATAGGTCTGCAGCGCCTGGCTTCCGGCCGCATCGACGCCGGGGAGCGCCGTCGGGTCGACCAGAGACTCGCTGAGGTTCTCGGCATATCCCGGGATAGTCGTGGCCAGGGCCTCAATAGGGGAGCGCAGCTGCTGCAATTGCGTGATCTGTTCTGTATTGGTCGTCACGATGATCTGACCGTCGAGGAGGCCAATCTGCGTCTGGAGTTGGGTGAGCTGGCGATCGATGCTGTCGAGGATGAGTTGGAGGATGACACCGGGTGCCGGGCCGGGGCTCGCGAAGAGTGACTTGGCGCGCGGGCCCAGGTCCTCGAGGGCCGCGGCGATGGCCTTGTCGGCTCCCGTCCGAATGGTAATGAAGCAACCGGCATTCCAGACGCAGTGGACGACGACCGGGGTGTCTCCTGAGTCGGGCGCGGCGTAGGTGCTGCCGAGCATGTTGTCGCCGAATGCCTGGAACATCCCGCTGGAATAGGCGCGCGTGGTGTACGTCGCCACCATTTCCGTGAAGCCCATCTCCTTGAGCAGGGCGAGCACCTGGGGATCCTGCGGGCCCGACGGGATGACGTCGATCCAGACGTAGGGGGTCGACGCCGACACCGCCTGCGCATCGTTCGGATCGAAGGGCCGCTGCGTCGTCCCGTCGAAGATCGTCGCCTTCACATCAACCGTGCAGGGCCCGGGTTAGCGCGGAGAGGCGCGCAGCCCAGATGCGCTGACTGAGCTCGGCCTGTGGCGCGAAAACCTCGGACGCGTGGTACGCGCCGGGGTAGATGTGGAACTCGGTGGGGACTCCCGCCTGCAGCAGTCGCTGGACAAAGGCGATGTCTTCGTCGCGGAAGAGATCGAGATCGCCCACGTCGATAAAGGTCGGCGGCAGGCCGGAGAGGTCTGCCGCGCGAGCAGGCGCGGCGTACCCGTCGGCCTCGCCCTCGCCGAGGAACCACTGCCATGCCTCAATGTTGCCGTCGCGATCCCAGATGCCGACCTCGGTGATCTCAAGGCTCGATGCCGTGACATGGCGGTCGTCGATCATGGGATAGGGAGCCATGAGGAAGCAGATGGCTGGGCCGCCCCTGTCGCGAGCCATCATCGTGGTGGCGATGGCGAGGTTGCCTCCCGCGCTGCCGCCGTAGACCGCTACGCGGCCGGGGTCGATGTCGAGTGCGCGGAGGTTCTCGCCCATCCAGGTGAGTGCGGCGTAGCAGTCGTTCACCTGCGCGGGGTGGGCGTGCTCGGGTGCCTTGCGATAGTCGGTCGACACGACCACGGTGTTGGTGAGCTCGCACAGCATTTCGGCACGCAGGTGCTCGCCGTCGAGGTCGCCGATGATCATGCCGCCACCGTGGATGTAGAGGATGCCGGGCAGCATCACGCCTGTCGCCTCGGCCGGGGTGTAGATCCGCACGCGCACGTCGGGTGAGCCTTCGGGGCCCGGAATCGTGCGCTCCTCGCTGACGACGCGGTCATTGGGGGGCAGGTCAGCGGTCATCGTCTGGAGAAGTTGTCTGACAAAGGCCCTGCGCTCGACGATGTCCGGAATGGCGTTGAAGCCGCCGGGCACGGCGGCGAGGAGCATCTCCAGGGGTTCACGGGATGCCGGGTCGATGCGATCGCGCTGGGACGACATGGTGCTCCTTCGGGCCGGGCGGCAATGTCGCAGGACGCGAGAACGCTATTGGGTGGGGCAGCGCCGTGTCCGCAGTTCAGGCAAGTGCCGGCTCCACTTCCTCCGACTGGGCGCGCCTGACGTAGCGAGGGAAGACCACGATCACCGGGATGAGGAGAAGGGAGATGCCGATGAGAACGAACGCCGGCACGAGGACACTGCCCGTTGAGCCGAGGAGAGTCTCCTCGAGAGCGGGAGTGAGGCTGCCGATGATCATCCCGATGCTGTAGGTCAAGGCGATGCCGGTGTAGCGCACCTTGGTCGGCACGAGCTGCGTCATCTCCGTCGTCGTGGTCGAGTCGACGAACGTCTGCACCGTGGCCAGCACGAGGATCGCGAGCAGGACCCCGGCGACGGCGCCGGAGTTGAGGAGAAGGATCGACGGGATCGCCAGGACGACGTAGGCGATGACGGCAACGATCATGAGTGGTCGGCGTCCTCGGCGATCACCCAGGGCGGCCACGGGAATGATGAGTACGATGTAGATGACGGAGATGAGCGCCGAAACGAGGTCGGCGCGCGCGTCCGAGATACCCACCACCGTCTCCAGATACGACGGCATCCACGAGATAAGCGTGTAGACCGTGACTCCGCTCCATGTCGCGAGGGCAAGCATGAAGAAGGTCGCGCCGGGGTAGGCCCGGAGCAGGTAGCGCACGGGTGAACCGGTCTCGCCCGACTCCACGGCCTCCTGGAAGGACTCGGTCTCGCGCATCTTGCGCAGCATGAGTACGGCGACGACAGCGAGGACGAAGCCGATCGCGTAGGGAATACGCCAGGTGCCCTCCGCGAGTGCCTCCTGCCCCCAGATGACCGTCGTGAGGAAGACGACGAGCGAGGCGAGCAGGTTGCCGCCCATGGCGGTGGCGAGTCCGAGAGACACGCTGCGACCCCGTCCCGCCTGACCCGAAGACTCACTCAGGGCCGTGAGCGCCCCGGAGTACTCACCTCCGACGGAGAAGCCCTGCATGAGTCGCATGACCGTGAGCAGGATCGGCGCGAGCATCCCGATCTGGTCGTAGGTCGGCAGGATCGTCGTGATGAAGAGCGGAATAAGCATGAGGGTGGTCGACAGCGTGAGGGCGTACTTGCGTCCCTTGGTATCCCCGAGGCGGCCGATGACGAGGCCGCCGATCGGACGGGCGACATAGCCCACCGCGAACGTCGCGAACGTGAGGATGAGGCCCACGGTGGCGTTGTCGGTGGGGTAGAAGACCTGTTGGAGGGTCGTGGCGAGCAAGCCATAGACCATGAAGTCGTACCACTCGATGACAACGCCGCTTGTCGTGAAGACGCGGTTGCGTCGGCGCTCGCGGTCGGTCAGGCGGGTCTGCTGCACGGCCGCAGCATAGGCGTGCCGGGCGCCATGTGTCAGCGCCCGGGACGATGAGCGCCCCCGGCAGGATTCGAACCTGCGACCTTCGGTACCGGAAACCGGCGCTCTATCCCCTGAGCTACGGGGGCTGGGGAAAGACCGAGGGTAACAGTGTCAGCGACGACGGCAGTCGCGGCTAGGACGAGAACCAGCGCGGCGGCCCTGCCAGAAGCGCTGTCGCGAAGGAGCCGACTGCCGCACCGACCCCCATGGACGTGCCCGTGAGGACGAAGGGTGTGAAGAGCCAGCCGACGACGAAGGCGATGCCGCCGAAGACAAGTGCGGAGATGATGGCGAAGGCGAATCTGCCCCCGGGCTTGCCGTCACCCTGCTTGGCGACGTCGGATCCCGCCTTCTTGGCGGGGGAGGCGGACGTGGGTGGCGTGGTCTGGGATACCTGTGCGAGGAGCTTCTCGATGTCGTCGCTCATGCCTCCATCTTCACCCGTGCCGAGGGGCGGCGTCCACCGGGAGCCGCCAGGGGGCCGGGAAAGCAGTGAGGCCCGCCCCCGAAGGGGCGGGCCTCACGCGATGACGGTCGCCTCAGATCATGCGGACGTTGTCGGCCTGGGGACCCTTGGGTCCCTGGACGATGTCGAACTCGACCGTCTGGTTCTCGTCGAGGCTGCGGTAGCCGTCGGCCTGGATGGCGGTGAAGTGCACGAAGACATCGGCACCCCCGTCAGCCTGTGCGATGAAGCCGAAGCCCTTCTCGGCGTTGAACCACTTGACAGTTCCCTGTGCCATGCGGGGTAACTCCTACTGCTTAGATCCCAAGTGCGGATACGTGGTCGCCGGGCACCTCGCCCGGCGGGCTGGTGGTGCGAGCCGACGTCCCGGCCTTGGGAGTTCCCAGGGAGCCAGGGTGATCGCCGACCGGGATTCCCGGCCTCCGACCGCCCTCGAACGGTGGTTCTTGTGCAGCACAGCCACCGTGACCGTAGCACGGGGCCTCCTCGGGAGGGGAGAGATCCTCACAGCCTGATCGGTCCGCAGGCGATTACGCTCCAGTCATGACTCCCGAGGACCTGGCCGTCGCCGTGC
>JBIKKK010000164.1:0-5011 GCA_044360385.1 Candidatus Nanopelagicales bacterium | reverse complement strand
CGAGAGCGACGGCATCGTCCTCCGTGTCGAAGGGCGTGGCCACCGTCACGGGGCCGAAGATCTCCTCCTTGACGACGCGGGCATCCGCAGGAGCGTCGGTGATGATCGTCGGCTTGACGCTCCAGCCCTCGCCCACACCGCCGGTGAGCATGCGGCCCCCGCCGAGTGCCTCGGTGCCGAGATAGCCCTGCACCTTGGTGAAGTGCTCCTGGCTCGCGAGCGCCGCCGAGAACTGAGTCGCGGGGTCCTTCGGGTCGCCCATGACGAGGGCCTCGGCTGCCGCCTTGTATCGGACGAGGAAGTCCTCGTAGATGCCGCGCTGGACATAGAGCCGGCTGCCCGCGAGACAGACCTGGCCGGCGTTTCGGAAGATTGCCTCGACCGCCCAGTGCACGGCGTTGTCGATGTCGGCATCGTCGAAGATGATGTTGGCGCCCTTGCCGCCGAGCTCAAGGCTGACGGGCGTGAGATTGCGCGCCGCGACAGCGCTGATGATCTTGCCTGTGCCGGACTCGCCCGTGAAGGTGATGCGCTCGACATCGGGATTCTCGGTGAGCGCCGATCCGGCTGAATCGGGGCCGTAGCCGTGGACGACGTTGAGTACGCCGGGGGGGAAGCCGGCCTCGATCGCCAGGCGGCCCATGATCGTGGCCGAGACGGGCGTGTCCTCCGCAGGCTTCCAGACGACCGTGTTGCCCCAGGCCAGCGCGGGCATCACCTTCCAGGTGCCCAGCATGAGCGGGAAGTTCCACGGCGAGATGGCCACGACGACGCCTACGGGCTCCCAGCGGGTGTAGGCGTGGTGGCCGGTGTCCATGGGAAGCGTCTCCGCGGTCGACATGCGCGCATGATCGGCGAAGAAGCGGACGTTGAGGACCGAGCGGGCTACGTCGTGCCGAGACTGGGTGATGGGCTTGCCCATGTCCCGGGTGTCCGCCATGGCGAGCTCCTCGGCGTGCTCCTCCATGAGGTCGGCGAGCCGGTGCATGAGTTGCTGGCGCTTCTCGTAGCCCATCCGCGGCCATGGTCCGGAGTCGAAGGCCTCGCGGGCGGCGGCGACCGCCCGATCGGCGTCAGCCTTGCCACCGCACGCGATGGTCGCCCACGGCTCGCGCGTGAAGGGGTCGATATCGGGCATGGTCGCGCCGTCGAGGGAGGGGACCTCCTCGTTGTTGATGATGTGGCCGTAGAACTCCATGCTCGCCCTCCCGTGAGTGGTGAAGGGCATCGTGCCACGGCGCGCACGCAAGGACCCACGAGCCTGTCCCTACAGGGGGAACGCCGGCTCGTGGGTCCTGGCGGTGCGCTTGCTAGGACTGCGGGATAGCGGCCTCGAGTGCATCGCGGGCCGCCTCGACCGAGCCCCTGAAGGCCTCTGACGCGGTGCGCACGGCGGTGCGCTGGACCTCGCGGGCGGGCTCGATGGCGTCGCGGTACGCCGACCACGCGTCGCGCCGCTCCTCACGCGACGTGGCGGCGGCCATGGCCGCCTTGAGCGTCGCCTGGGCTTCGGTCGTCGCTGTCTTGAAGGTGCCGTGTGCGAGGTCGACGGCGGTGCGCAGTTGCTCGATCGCGCCGACCATGGACAAGCGGTAGGCAGTCACAGCGGCAAGCTGATCCGCAGGGAGGGTGGCGGCATCGAACGCCGCGACGGCAGCCTGCACAGCCGACGCGAAAGCGACGCGCGCGGCCTCGCGAGCGGCAGCGTCATCGCCAGCGGCATCGATGGCGTCCCGGAGCGCGGTGCGCGCGGACGCGAGAGCGGCCTTCAGGGCAGCGCGAGCCTCGTCGGTCGAAGTCCGGTCGACGTGACGCTCGAGCCAGCGGTCTTGGACCTGGCCCTGGCCGAACTTGTTCCCGTGCCCGATCCCGACGCCTAGACCAACACCTAGGCCATGCCCGGGACCCTTGCCGGCGTGCCCACCTTCGCGGGCCTGGACGGCAGTGGCTCCTGCGGCGACGGCACCGGTGCCGATGAGCAAGATGGCGGCTGTGGCGGCGAGTGTGCGTCGGGTGGCCATGGCGACTCCTTGTCCTGGATGCGTGGATCGCATCACCATTGCCACGTTGACACGCCCTGGGCGGTGGATGCGCGGTCGCGGGGCGCTTCCCAGGGCTTCCTCACACGATCCTGACAATTCACCGCCCCCTCAGCGTGAATCCCGAGGAAATGCTGATGCGCGGACGGGGCCGGTCACGAGAGCAGTGCCTCGATATCGATGCGAGGCTCAGGAGAGCAGTGCCTCGATGTCGACGGGCACAGGGTGAGCGACTTGCGAGTACGTGCACGACGACGCATCCCGGTCGGGCCGCCACCGCAGCCAGGTGGCGACGTGACGGAGTCGATCTCCCTCGAATTGGTCGTAGGTGACCTCGGCCACGACCTCGGGGCGGAGGGGATGCCATGCCTGATCGCGTCCTCGATTCCAGCGATTCGCCGCGCCAGGTCTGCGCGGCCCGCCATCGGCGTCGCGAGCCCAGGGGTGATCGCTTCCTTCTGCCACGGCATACGGCGCGACGAACTCGGCGATCTCGCGTCCGCGCGGCGCGGAGAAGCCTGAGGCTGCGCCTACGTGTTGCAGCAGCCCGCGACCGTCGTAGAGGCCCAGCAGGAGTGAACCCACGCGGTCGGGATCCTTGGCGTGCCCTCGCCAGCCGGCCACGACCGCATCGAGCGTGCGTCGATGCTTGATCTTGAGCAGGGTCCTCTTGCCCGGTGAGTACGGCGCATCGACGGGCTTGGCCATGAGTCCGTCGAGCCCACCCCCCTCGAAATCGTGGAACCACCGGAGTGCGACGTCACGGTCAAGCGTCATGGGCGTGAGGGCAAATTCCGCACGGGGACTGTCCAGGCTCACGAGCGCCTCGCGGCGTAGACGGTAGGGAGCATCGAGCAGGGATCGGTCGCCAAGCGCGAGCGCATCGAAGGCGACATAGGTCGCAGGGCTCTCGCTCGCAAGGCGACTGATCGTGTTGGCATCGGTGCGAGGACGCAGCCGATTCCCGAGCGCCGGGAAGTCCAGCATGCCGCCGCGCAGGATGATGGCCTCCCCGTCCAGGACCGCGCGCTCAGGCAGGGCGTCACGCAGCGATGCGACCAGCTCGGGGAAGGCGTAGGACAGATCGTCGCCTCCGCGGCCCTGCAGGGCGATCCGCGAGCCGCAGCGGAAGGCGAGCATGCGGAAGCCATCCCATTTGGGCTCGAAGGCGAGGTCATCGCGGTCGGGGAAAACGTCGCCAGCAGGAGACGCGAGCATCGGTGCGATCGGCGGTGTGACGGGCAGATCCCAGGGAGGTTCACCGATGGACGCCGGCGCAGCGGTGGTCTCCATGTCGCGATGGTGACACGGACCTGGGTCCGGTGGGCGCGTAGCATCCGGCAGGTGCCAGGGCGACTTGTCGATCGAGACCCGGCGGTGACGCCGGAGCGCCTGCTCACCGACCTCGTCCCGCCCCCACACTTTGCGAAGGTGCGCTTCGACACCTACGCCCCGGACCCGAACCAACCCAGCCAGGCTGCCGCGGTCGCGGCTCTAGGGGCCTTCGCCGCCACGCTGGGGGAGGCGCCGGGTCGGCGATGGCGGCGCCGTGCCGCCCCTCCCGAGTCCCGTGCGGGCGTCTATCTCGATGGCGGCTTCGGCGTGGGCAAGACCCACCTGCTCGCATCCCTGTGGCACGTCGCGCCTAAGCCGCGCGCCTATGGCACCTTCGTGGAGTACACCAACCTCGTCGGGGCGCTGGGTTTCGCGGAGGCGGTATCGCGCCTGTCGGCGTATCAACTCATTTGCATCGACGAGTTCGAACTCGATGACCCCGGTGACACGGTCCTCATGTCGACGCTCCTGGGCAAACTCGTGGATGCCGGCGTGCGCCTCGCGGCGACGTCCAACACCCTGCCCGAGCGCCTCGGCGAGGAACGCTTCGCGGCTGAGGACTTCCTTCGCGAGATTCAAGGGTTGTCGGCGCACTTCGACGTCCTTCGCATCGACGGCGAGGACTACCGGCATCGCGGCACACCCGTCGCGCCGGAGCCGCTCTCCGACGAGCAGGTGCGCGCACTTGCCGAGGGGGTGCCGACGGCGACGCTCGATGATTGGCGCGATGTGCAGCGCCACCTCGGGCGGATCCATCCTTCGCGTTACGCCGCCCTCCTCGATGGTGTGACGGCCGTCCACTTCACCGATGTGCGCACGCTCACGGACCAGGTGGAGGCCTTGCGGACGGTGGTCCTGGTCGATCGGCTCTACGACCGGGACATCCCCGTCCGGGCATCGGGTATCTCTCTTGAGCGTCTCTTCTCCGAGGAGATGCTCCGGGGCGGATACCGCAAGAAGTACCGCAGGGCACTCTCGCGCATCGTGGCTCTCGCGAGAGAGGGCGACACGCCCTGAGGTGACCGCTGGCGGGGCTGCGAAGTGCCATAGTCGCTCCATGGAGATGACCGGCTTCTTCAGTGTCCTGGGCGTGGGGATCGTCATCGGCCTCATCGCCCGCATCCTCGTCCCCAGCATGCAGCCCATCGGCTGCATCATGACGATCCTGTGCGGAATCGTGGGCGCGGCGATCGGCACCTGGATCGGGGTGCAGTTCTTCGACCAGGTCTGGGGCTTCAGCTGGCTGACCCTGGTCCTGCAGATCCTCGTGGCGACGATCCTCGTCGCCCTCGTCGCGGCACTGTTTCGCAAGAGTTCGGTCTAGCCATGGGAGCTTGGGGTGATAGCCGCGCGCTGACGCGGCAGTCGTGGGCCTTGCTCAAGGGCAACCGATACCTGATCGCGTATCCGACGCTCGGTGCTGTGGCATGCCTCGTGCCGTTCCTCGTCGTTGTCCCGGGCTTCCTCTTCATCGCAGCTGACCGCAACTGGATCGGCTGGGCGCTGGTCATCATCGGCCTATACCTAGTGATGTTGGTCACCGCGATCTTCCAAGCGGGTCTCACGGTGAGCGCGGCAGCTGAGCTCGAAGGGGGCAAGTCCTCTCTCGGTCACGGGCTCGGCACCGCCTTCGGTCG
>JBIKKK010000163.1:0-5025 GCA_044360385.1 Candidatus Nanopelagicales bacterium | reverse complement strand
CGACGGCGGCCACGGCCTCGGGGTCGAGGACGACGTTGTGCCAGCGACCGTCGCCCCCGGGCGCGCGCACACTCACCGGCTTGGTGCGCAAACGGTCGAGCAGTGATTCCAGCAGGGGGAGCGGGAGGCCGTCGGCTTCGGCGCACAGCGGGCTGCGTGCACACACGGCGGTGAAGGCACGCCGCAGCGCGGGTCCCTGGGTGGGGTACCACGCGGATTCGCCATAGGTGGGGTAGGCGCCGTCGAGGATCAGCGTGCGCAGCCGATCGCCGTGGCGCCCGGCGAAGACCTGACCGAAGAACGTGCCGTAGGAGTCGCCGTACATGTCGACCCTGTCGATCTCCAGCGCATCGAGCACCGCGGCCAGGTCGTCAGCAGAGGCTTCGGTGCCATAGAGGTAGGCGCGGTCACCGAGCGAGCGCCCGCACGCACCCACGGCGCGGATGAAGGACATGGTGCCCTGATCGAGCGCGGGGCAGGCGATCACCGCGGTGCGCCCCATGCCGCGTTGGTCGACGAGCAGCATGTCGTGATCGCGCATGAGGTCGCCGTACATCTCGGCGAACCACTCACCCGATCCAATGGTGCTGTAGCCGGGACCGCCTTCATGCGGCACGAGCGTGCCGATCGAGCGACCCGACGACGCGGGGATCCATGCGAAGCCCACCTGCAGCGTGCCGCGGACGCGACCCGAGGCATCCCACGGCCGCATGATCGATCCGCACCAGGCGTCGCGCATCACATTGCACGGCCGCAGGTCGACGCCGCCCACGCGCAGGGTCGACGCCTGCGCTGCCTCCGCTCTCGGGCGCACGTGAGTCGGCGCTGAGAAGCCCGTGAGCGTGAATGCCATGCAAAGGGCAATCGCGACGGTCAGGGCACGCCGGGTCAAGGCCACGCCCCATGGTGACGCCTTGACTGAGGCGAGTCCACCGGTCATGGCGGCGAGGGCTGACCAGGTCTTTTCTCTCCGGCCCTTGACCTGGTCTTTTGGGCAAGCGCAGACTGAGAGAGCGGTACATCCCGCAGTGAGAGGAGGATTCATGATCGCTCCCATCACCGAGGCCCTCCTGAAGGAGGTCCACCGACAAGGTCCCTGTGCGTGGAAGGCGGCACACCCGGGTGACCGATAGGGGTCGGCACTGAGCCCGGCCCACTGACGCATCAGAAGGGGCCACCCCGAGTGCGGGGTGGCCCCTTCCGCGCGTCCTGGGGAGAGCACCACCCCCGTGGTACGCAGTGCGGCGGTTCCCCTATGCTTTCCCAGTCTTCGACGCCGGTTCGGAGGCGATGGTCCCCATCGTCTAGCGGCCTAGGACTCCGCCCTTTCAAGGCGGCAGCGCGGGTTCGAATCCCGTTGGGGACACTGGTCTCAGCACCATTGAGGCCCCGTAGCGCAGTTGGTTAGCGCGCCGCCCTGTCACGGCGGAGGTCGCGGGTTCGAGTCCCGTCGGGGTCGCCAGGCCGCCACAAGCGGCCAGGGTCGCTTGCGGCCCGCACGGCCAGGTAGCTCAGTTGGTACGAGCGTCCGACTGAAAATCGGAAGGTCGGCGGTTCGACCCCGCCCCTGGCCACCCCTCAAATCCGCACTTCCGTGAAGTCACCCCTCGGCCGCCCTCAACTTGGTGCAACGTGAACCGACGTGGCCGTGCTCAACGCGTGTTTTCGGGGTCTTCGATCCCACACACTGCGCTCCATCCCTAAGCGGTGAACTCAGCAGCTCCAAATGAGACGGCAAAGCGCTCGCACCGCATCGACACGGCGGCGTAGTCCGCGAGTTGGACGTCCGCGGGAGTCGGGTCCGTGGTGTTGACCATTTTCGCTTTTCGTCCTCTTTCCTGTACCGTCATGGTTGTCGCCCGGTTACGGGACCCACTGAGCCCACGGCGACCTCTCATTCATCCAGGATGAACTCACCCGAGTCGTCATCCTGAGCCTCCGGCCCAGTGACCGGGAGCACTGCTCCCGGACCGGTCTGCATCAACTCACCCCACGCCCCGGCGTGCCGCCCCTGCACTGCGTGCGTGCGGCGAATCCAAATCTTCACGAAAGGCATCACCATGAGCTCCACCCGCACGTCCACACAACCCTCCACCGACGCATCCTTCGCGAGCGTGGGGGTCCCCAGCCTGCTCATCGAGGCCCTGCGCGATCAGGGCATCACCTCACCCTTCCCCATCCAGACCGTGACGCTGCCCGACTCCTTGACCGGCCGCGATGTCCTCGGCCGCGGGCGCACGGGCAGCGGCAAGACGATCGCCTTCGCGCTGCCTCTCATCACCCGGCTCTCCGCAGATCGCCAGCGGACCCGGGCGAATCGTCCACGCGGACTCGTGCTCCTGCCGACTCGCGAGCTCGCCGCGCAGGTCGAGTCCACGATCGAGCCACTCGCTCGCGCCGCGGGGCTGTCCACGACGACCATCTACGGCGGCGTCAGCCAGCGCCCGCAGGTCACGGCCCTGAGCCGCGGCGTCGACATCGTCGTGGCATGCCCGGGCCGACTCGAGGACCTCATCACGCAGGGCCATGTACGCCTCGATGACGTCACCGTCACGGTGATCGACGAGGCCGATCACATGGCAGACCTCGGCTTCCTGCCCGCGGTCAAGCGCATCCTCGACCGCACACCCAAGGGTGGTCAGCGCCTGCTCTTCTCCGCCACCCTCGACAGAGGTGTCGACACGCTCGTCAAGAGATACCTGTCAGATCCGATCACCCACTCGGTCGACAGCGACGCGACCACTGAGCCGGATATGGAGCACCATGTCCTCACGGTGCGAGCGACTGACAAGCCCCAGATCGTCCACGAGCTCGCTGCAGGCCAGGGGCGGTCGGTGCTCTTCGTCCGCACCAAGCACCAGGCCAAGAAGTTGGCCCGCGCCCTCACCCAAGCGGGGATCCCCGCCGTTGACCTCCAGGGCAATCTCGCGCAGAAGGCAAGGGAAAAGAATATGGAGGCCTTCAGATGCGGTGAGGTCAAGGTGCTCGTGGCCACCGACATCGCCGCACGTGGCATCCACGTCGACGACGTCGCCCTCGTGGTGCACGTCGATCCGCCGACCGAGCACAAGGCCTACCTCCACCGCTCCGGTCGCACAGCGCGAGCCGGTGCCTCAGGTGTGGTGGTCACGTTGCAGACCAGCGACCAGGCATCCGACGTCGCCGCCATGACCCGCAAGGCCGGTATCTCCGTCACCGCGCAGCGCACCGTGCCCGGTGCACCGCAGCTGCTCGAACTGACCGGGCCGCGAGCGGCACACGTCGCCCCCACCAGCGAGGCCACCCCGGCTGTGCGACCCCGCACGTCAAAGCCCCATGGTGGCGGGTCGACGCACGGCCGTCGACGTCAGTCATCAGGATCAGCGCGGAAGGCAACCGCGGCGGACTTCTCGGCCAGCAGGGCTCGCGGTCGACGCTAACCGACGTCAGCCACCAAAGTCGAGGAGCAAGTCACCGCGCGGACCACTCCTTGACCGCACGAATGACTGAGAGGCATATCAATCCGCGCCCACCGCACCTACCGTGTCGACATGAGAAGCCCCGCGATCGTGACCGCAACCGTCGCCGCGCTCACGCTGACGGCATGCACCGTCAGCGTCGGCACCCCCTCACTCTCAGCGACCGAGGTGGAGCAGAAGGCCACTGCGGCACTCGCTGAGGGCCAGGGCGTGCCGCTTGACGAGATGCCGCCCCTCGAATGCCCGTCTGATCTACCCGCGGAGGTCGGCGCCTCCATCGTCTGCGTCATCGGTGACGCTGCGGTGGGCAATACCTACGACGTCACCATCACGGTCGAGACCGTCGAGGGAGATGACGTCAGCTTCGACATTCAGGTCGCCGACGAGCCCAATTGAGTTGACGAGCCCGTCCCGGGCTAGTGCGCTGCAGCGACAGGAGATGGCGTCATCCGGTCAGCCCAGCGCGGGATCGCTCGCGCGACCACCGCCCCGACCAGGGCCGCGGGCACCAGGGTCCAGGTGCCCATGACGAAGCCGATGACGATGCCCAGCACGATGGCGATCGGCCACTTCATCGGAGCCGTCGCGATCACGGCAGCGACCACTCCCACCACCATGGCGGCCTGGATCGAGGGCCCGCTCGGCAGAGCGAGTGCCGCCAGCAGCCCCGCCGTCGCCCCGACGAACATCGCCGGGAAGAAGGGGCCACCGCGGAATCCCGCGCCGAGCGAGACGGCGTAGGCCAAGGCCTTGAAGGCGAGGACGAGCGCCACGGTCGACACACTCGTGAGGGTCGGGAGGTCGGTGATCATCTCCTCGCCCGAGGTCACGACGAAGAGGACGGACTCGCCGGTGAAGTACTGCACGGCGAGCGCTGAGCCGGCAACGACGAGCGAGGCGCCGACGAGGACACCCAGGTGCGGGCCTGAGCCGGCCACCCGAGCGAGTAGCGCGGCCACGACGCGTGCGAGGGCGACCGCCACCGTCGCGATGATCGCGACAACGATCGCCCACGCCAGCTGTTCTACCTCCACAGCATCCGGTGCACCGTCGAGTGAGAGCGAGCCGGCGAGCACAGGACCGATGAAGAGTGCGAGGATCGCACCCAGCGCGCCCACGCCCACGATCTTCTTCGCGGCTTCGGGGTCGGTGAAGCGCATGCGCTTTGCGATGACGGTGCCGACCACCGATCCTGTGGCGACGAGGGCGACCTCGGGCCCGAGCACGACTCCTCCGAAGAGCGACGCGAGGATCGCGAGGATCACGCCGACGTACTCCCGGGGTGTCAACGGGCTGATGGCGATACCGCCGAGGGGCGCATGGCCCGCGTCGCCCACATGCGTGCGGATGACGAAGACAAGGACGGCCGCAAGGACCAGCACCCCGATGACGTACCAGGCGGGCGTCGTGCCCCATGCCTCCGGGATGGTCTCCCATACGAAAGCGATGCCGGCATTGACGATGAGGAGGGCGGCATAGCCGAGGATGAGACCCACGATGCCGGCGACGGCCATCGCCGGGAAGGGTCGACGCCCGTGCGCGACAGGGGTGTCCGGCGTGGTCATGC
>JBIKKK010000027.1:0-17002 GCA_044360385.1 Candidatus Nanopelagicales bacterium | reverse complement strand
GTCCTGCAACTCCAGATCTCCGCGGTGACGGGACTGCTGCTCTCCTCTCCCGTATGGCTCTACCAGCTCTGGCGGTTCGTCACCCCGGGTCTTCGTCGTCATGAGCGTCGCTGGGCGATCGGCTTCGTAGTCGTGGCGGTCCCGCTCTTCGCCTCGGGCGTGATGCTGGCCTACGTCGTCCTGCCCTACGGCCTCGAACTCCTCTTCGGCTTCACACCGCAGAATGTCGAGAACATCGTGGCGGTGGATCGCTACCTGTCCTTCTTCATCCGCATGGTCCTTGTCTTCGGGGTGGGCTTCCTTGCGCCGTTGATGCTCGTGCTTCTCAACTTCGCCGGGATCCTCACGGGCAAGAAGCTGCTCTCCTGGTGGCGCTGGATCATCTTCATCGTGTTCATCTTCTCCGCGGTGGCGACGCCCACGGGGGATCCGATCAACATGCTCCTGCTCGCGGGACCCATCCTGCTACTCATGACCCTCGCCATCCTTATCTGCCTGGCCAATGACAAGCGCCGGGCGCGCAAGGCCGGGACCCCATACGACGAGTGGGATGACGATGAGACATCCCCGCTCGAACCGGCTGACCAGGAGTAGTCGCACGTGGCCCTCACCGTGGTCGCCAACCCGACCTCGGGTCGGGGGCGTGTGTCGCGCATCCTGCCTGAGGTGACCTCTGCACTTACCGGTTCGGGTATTGACGCTCGTGTGGTCGTCACGACGGACGCACGCGACCTGCGTGATGCCGTGCGGAGATCACGGGATCAGGGCGATGAGCGCGTGATCGTCTGCGGCGGGGACGGCACCTTGCACCTCGCAGCACAGGAGCTCGCGGGCGGGGAGACGGCGCTGGGCATCGTGCCGGGTGGGACCGGGGATGACAATGCCCGCACCCTCGGGATCCCGCGGGACAGTGCAGCGGCCGCGGCACGTCTTGCGGCACTGGGCGAGGTGTCCCGCATCGACCTCGGCAGCGTCTCCTCCGCGGACGGGACCGAGCGTGTCTTCCTGGGCGTGCTGTCGTCGGGCTTCGATTCGCTCGTCAACGAGCGTGCGAACACCATGACCTGGCCCAAGGGCAATGCGCGCTATCTCGTGGCGATCCTCGGGGAGTTGCGTACTTTCCGACCGGTGGAGTACCGCGCGTCCTTCGATGGTCGGGCAGCATCGGGACAGGCCATGCTCGTGGCGGTCGGCAATGGTGTGTCCTACGGAGGTGGCATGCGGGTATGCCCGGATGCGGTGCCCGACGACGGGCTTCTCGACGTGACGTGGCTTCATGGCGTACGCAAGGCGACGTTCCTGCGCGTCTTCCCGCAGGTCTTCAGCGGCAGTCACATCCGCACTCCCTATGTGTCCACCACCCGAGCAGAGTCGATCGAACTCCAGGCCACCGATCAGGTGGCATACGCGGACGGCGAGCGTGTCGGACCGCTGCCCGTCTCCATCACGGTGCTGCGCGGGGCACTGCCCGTGGTCCGCGGCGACGCGGGCGCGTAGCCTGGCGGGGTGTCTCGACCGAGGTCCGAGCCGGCCCCGGCCGAGCGCCACGCTGCAGCCCGTGACAGGGCGCAGCTCGGCGACTTCCCGGATCTCTATCCCTTCGGTCTGGATGAGTTCCAGAAGCAGGGTTGCTTGGCGCTTGCCCGCGGCCACAGCGTTCTCGTCGCCGCACCCACCGGTGCAGGCAAGACGGTCGTGGGCGAATTTGCTGTGCATGAGGCACTGCGGTCGGGCAGGAAGTGCTTCTATACGACCCCCATCAAGGCGCTTTCCAACCAGAAGTTCCACGATCTCGTGGACCGCTATGGGGCGGATCGCGTGGGACTGCTCACGGGTGACAACTCGATCAACGGCGAGGCGCCCGTCGTCGTGATGACCACCGAGGTGCTGCGCAACATGCTCTACGCCGGCTCCTCGACGCTGGACCAGCTGGGATTCGTCGTCATGGACGAGGTGCACTACCTCGCGGATCGATTCCGAGGTCCTGTGTGGGAGGAGGTGATCATCCACCTGCCTGAGGGAATCCTCCTCGCCGCGCTCTCGGCCACGGTGAGCAACGCCGAGGAGTTCGGGGAGTGGCTGGGGACCGTGCGTGGCACGACGGAGATCATCGTGGACGAGCATCGTCCCGTCCCTCTGTGGCAGCAAGTGATGGTGGGCGACCGCCTCCTTGACCTTTTCGTCGACGAAGCCCATCACCGAGTCAACCCGGAGTTGCTGCGGGTCGCTCGCGAGTCTTCCCGACTTCCCGAGCAGAGGAGGCGTGGGCGTCGACCCTCCCGTGATCGCCTCACCCCTTGGCGTACGGATGTCGTGACGGAGCTGCATGACGACCACCTCTTGCCGGGCATCACCTTCATCTTCAGCCGAGCGGGTTGCGACGCGGCCGTCCAGCAGTGCCTCTCGGCGGGACTCATGCTCACCACCCCCGAGGAGCGACGTCTCATCGAAGGGATCGTCGAAGCGCGCACCAGCAACCTTCCGCACGAGGATCTGGGCGTCCTGGGCTATGACACGTGGCGGGAGGGCCTGCGGCGCGGGGTCGCCGCCCACCATGCAGGCCTTCTCTGGATGTTCAAGGAGGTCGTGGAGGACCTCTTCCAGCGTGGGCTGGTCAAGATGGTCTTCGCCACCGAGACGCTGGCGCTCGGCATCAACATGCCAGCTCGCACAGTGGTGCTCGAGCGTCTCGTGAAGTGGAACGGCGAGAACCACGTCGACATTACGCCGGGGGAGTACACCCAGCTCACCGGTCGCGCGGGCCGGCGCGGGATCGACGTAGAGGGTCATGCCGTCGTGGTCTGGCATCCGGGCCTGGATCCGCAGGCACTGGCCGGTCTGGCCTCGACGCGCACCTACCCGCTGAGATCGAGTTTCCGTCCGTCGTACAACATGGCGGTGAGCCTCATCAGGCGGATGGGTCGCACGGAGGCCCGCGACATCCTCGAGACCTCCTTCGCCCAATTCCAGGCGGATCGGGGTGTCGTTGCCCTTGCGGCACAAGTCCGTCGCAATGACGAGGCACTCCAGGGCTATCGCGAGGCCATGCAGTGCCATCTGGGCGACTTCGAGGACTACGCCGCCCTCAGGCGTCGACTCAGCGACGTCGAGCGAGGCGCGGCGAAGGAGCGCAGCAGCAAGGACCGTGCGGCGGTGGAGAACTCCCTGCGGGGCCTGCGCACGGGCGATGTGGTGGCCCTTTCTGCAGGACGCCGGGTTGCCCCCGCCGTCGTCGTCTCCGTGGACGAGGTGGGGCTCGGAGCCCCGCCCAGGATCACCCTGGTGACCCTCGATCGTCAGGTCCGTCGCCTGGGTGCGGGCGAGGTGCACGCGGAACTCCCGGTGATCGGCCGCCTGCGCGTGCCCAAGGGCTTCTCGCCTCGCTCGGCGACGGACCGCAAGGCACTGTCGGAGAGACTGCGCGGTTTCGCAGACGACGCGGTTTCGGCCCGACCCAGTCGGCGGGCTCGCGCCTCGGATGCCGACGAGAGCAGCGAGTTGAGAAGGCAATTGCGCCAGCACCCGTGCCACGGCTGTGCCGATCGGGAGTCCCATGCGCGGTGGGCCGAGCGCTACTTCCGGCTGCTGCGTGAGACCGAGGCGCTCCAGCGTCGGGTCGACTCGCGCACGACGAGCGTGTCACGGCAGTTTGATCGCATCTGCGACCTCCTGCTCGAGACCGGCTACCTGGACGGTGAGTCCGCAGCCCCGCGCGTCACCCCGCAGGGTGATCTCCTCGCGGGCATCTACTCGGACTCGGATCTCCTCGTTGCCCAGGCCATCACCGAGGGCATGTGGGACGGCCTCACGCCACCGGAGCTTGCCGCCATGGCCGGTGCTGTGGTCTACGAAGGCCGTCAGCGCGAGGAGAGTCCGAGACTGCCCGGGGGGCGCGTGCGCGAGTCAGCCGTCGCCCTCGTCGACCTGGCCCGGGACCTCGCGGAGATCGAGTCGCGCTTCGGCGTGCCCGCGTCGCGGGAGCTGGACCTCGGCTTTGTCTGGCCCATTCACTCGTGGGCGCAGGGCGGATCCCTCGCCACGATTCTGTCCGATTCCGAGCTGGCTGCCGGTGACTTCGTCCGCTGGTGCCGCCAGGCCGTCGACCTGCTCGACCAGATCCGCGAGGCCGTGCCGCGGGATCACCCCCTCCACGCTCACGCACGCAAGGCGAGGGACCTGGTGGACCGCGGGATCGTCGCCTATTCCGCCACGGCCTGAAGCGCGGCCACCAGCCGCCGGGCAGGCGCTTCGACACCCCACGCCGCAGCAAGCGCCATGCCCTGCTGAGGCGCATCGAGATCGGTCGGCCCGCCGGGCCGCACGAGATCGCTGCGGCCGGGCTGTGGCGTGAGACGCACCACTCGCTCAGCGGCGAGCAGGTCGTCCCTCGACTCCTGGAGGCGGCGGCGCACGGCCGGTGTCATGGGTCGTCCCACGGCGGGGTCCTCCGCAGCCGCGAGGATCGAGGTGAGGTCGCCGAAGGCATTCACCAGGGCTGCCGCTGTCTTGTCGCCGATACCCGGTGCTCCGGGAAGGCCGTCGGAGGGATCACCGCGCAGGATGGCGAGGTCGGCGTACCGGTCGGCAGGGACGCCGAAGCGCGCCAGGGCGGCCTCCGGGTCCAAGGACAGCCACGGCTTGCCGCCCCTGCTCGCAGAACTCCCGCCCGTGAAGAGCAGCGTCACGCGGTGATCTACGAGTTGGACAAGGTCACGGTCACCCGAGGCAATGTCGACCCGACCGGAGTGCGCGGCGGCAAGGTCTGCGATCACGTCGTCGGCCTCCGCCTGTGCCGCACCCACGACGGCAATGCCGAGAGCGGGAAGGAGCTCACGGAGCATGTCCACCTGCGGTGCGAGCGTGTCCGGCATTTCTTCTTCTACTGCGGCCCCAGCTTGCCCCGCATCCTCTGGCGCGACGCGATGGGTCTTGTACGACGAGATGAGATCCACTCGCCACTGGGGTCGCCAGTCGTCGTCCCAGCAGGCGATGACGGGGGAACTGCCCCGGGCCGACACGATCGAGGCCACCGTGTCGAGGGTGCCGCGTACGGCATTGACCGGGATGCCCTCGGGAGACACCAGGGATTCGGGGAGCGCGAAGTAGGCGCGGTAGTACAAGGACGCGGTGTCCAGGAGCAGGACGGGCACGGCCCATGGTCCCGCGACCGTGCAAAGACGGTCTCGCGGGGTAGCGTTCATCCCATGGCAGTCCATCCCGGTGACTCAGGTCCTGGCACGCACGTCGTCGAGGTGCGGGAGCGCCTTGCCCAGTCAGCGCGATGGGCCGCGGGGGAGGGGTGGGACGCCCTGCTCATCACCCCTGGCCCGGATCTGCGCTACCTCGCCGGATACGACGCGGTGCCCCTCGAGCGGCTCACCTGCCTTGTGGTCCCCACCGAGGGCGACCCCGTGCTGGTCGCCCCGCTGCTCGAGCGGCCCGCTGCGGCAGCGTCGCCCGTGGGCTCAGCCGGCATCGAAATCAGGACCTGGGGCGAGACCGAAGATCCTTACCGCCTCGTCTCCGACCTCATCCCGGGTGCGCGCCATGTCGGCGTGGACGACCACATGTGGGCCGTGAAGGCCCTGGCACTTCGCTCGGCAATGCCCCTCGCGGAGCAGTACGCGGCGGGCAGAGTCCTGTCGCGAATGCGCATGCGCAAGTCCCCGGATGAGGTCGCGGCGCTCCTGCGTGCCGGGCGGGCGATTGATGAGGTGCACGCCGCGGTCCCGTCACTGTTGCGCGTCGGACGCTCCGAGCGCGAGGTGGGTCAAGACATCGCAGCGCTCATCCTCGAGGCGGGTCATGTGAGCGTCGACTTCATCATCGTGGCGTCGGGCCCCAACGGCGCCAGCCCGCATCACGAGGTCTCCGATCGGGTTCTCGCGCCAGGCGATGCCGTCGTGGTGGACATCGGGGGGACCATGCCTGACGGATACTGCAGTGACGAGACCCGGACCTACGCCCTGGGCGATCCTGGCGAGGAGTACCTCAGTGCCTACCGCGTGCTGGAGCAGGCGCAGCGCGACGCATGCGCTGCCGTGCGCCCCGGGGTGGCCTGCGAGAGCATCGACGCTGTGGCACGCGACCACCTCGTCGCCGCAGGGCTGGGTGAACTCTTCATCCACCGCACCGGGCATGGCATCGGGCTCGAGACGCACGAGGAGCCCTACATCGTCTCGGGCAATGCGCTGCCCCTCGAGGAGGGCATGACCTTCAGCGTCGAGCCAGGCTTCTACGCGGAAGGTCGATGGGGCGCCCGGATCGAGGACATCGTGGCGTGCGGTGCAGACGGGCCCGTCATGCTCAACAACCGGCCTCGCGATCTTGTCATCGTGGACTGAGGAGTCTGATGGACGTCACCCGGCTCCTGCCGACCGAGGAAGCCCACGACCTGCTCGCGCTGGTGCGCGAGATCTCTGCCGCCGAGCTCAGTCCTCGTGTTGCGGCCGCCGAGGCCGAGGCGAGATTCCCCCGCGAGGAGCTGCGGGTACTCGGACGTGCCGGCCTGCTCTCGCTTCCGTTCCCGGAGGAGGTAGGGGGCGGCGGACAGTCCTACGAGGTCTATCTGCAGGTGCTTGAGGAGATCTCACGCGCATGGCTGGCTCTCGGGATCAGCGTCAGTGTGCATGCGCTCGCCTGCTTCCCGATGGCCACGACGGGTGATGCCGGCCAGATCGAGGAGTGGCTGCCGTGGATGCTGTCGGGTGAGACCCTGGGCGCCTATTGCCTCTCCGAGCAGCACTCCGGCTCCGACGCCGCCGCCCTGTCTACGCGGGCTGAACGGCATGGCGATGCCTATCGCGTCACGGGCAGCAAGGCGTGGATCACGCACGGCGGCGTGGCTGACTTCTACAGCGTCATGGTGCGCACCTCCGACGACGGCGCGCGCGGCATTAGCTGCGTGCTGGTGCCCGGCGACGCGCCGGGGCTCACGTCCGCCGAGCCTGAGCGCAAGATGGGCGCCAACTCCTCCCGAACGGCAGGGATCCACCTCGACGGCGTCGAAGTGCCGGCGACCCGACTCATCGGCAAGGAGGGTCAGGGCTTCTCGATCGCTCTTGCCGCCCTTGACGCCGGCCGGCTGGGCATCGCAGCGTGTGCCGTCGGCCTCGCTCAGGCCGCGCTGGATGCAGCCGTCGACTACGCCGGGCAGCGGGAGCAGTTCGGCCGACCCATCGGCGAATTTCAGGGCGTGTCCTTTGGGCTGGCGGACATGGCCGCCTCGGTGGCGGCGGCGCGGGCGCTTTACATCGAAACCGCCCGGCTCAAGGACGCTGGCCTGCCCTTTGGCACACAGGCGGCGATGGCCAAGCTGGTGGCCACCGACACGGCGATGCGCGTCGCCACGCAGGCCGTGCAGGTGCTCGGCGGTGCCGGCTACACCCGCGATTTCCCTGTGGAGCGCTACTTCCGCGAGGCGAAGGTGCTCCAAATTGTCGAGGGCACCAACCAGATCCAACGTATGGTGATCGGCCGATCGCTGCTCACGGCTCCATGACGAGCATCCTGCTCCACCGCGGGCACGTCTACTCGCCCGAGGATCCCTTTGCCACCGCCATGCTTATCGTCGATGGTCGCATCGCGTGGCTCGGGGATGAGTCAGGTGCCCGCCTCCATCACGATGACGCCGGTGCCGTCGTGGATCTGCGCGGATCACTCGTGTCACCTGCCTTCGTCGATGCGCACGTGCATCTCACCTCGACGGGACTCGCCCTCACCGGACTGGATCTTGCGGGAGCCGACAGCCTGGATGGGTGCCTACGGCGCGTGGGCGAAGCCGCGGCGAGCGAGGAAGACGTCATCCTGGGCCATGGCTGGGACGACACCTCCTGGACAGAGGGGCGACCACCGACGACCGCGGAGTTGGATGCCTGCGTGGGCGATCGCGAGGTCTATCTGTCCCGGGTAGACGTCCACTCCGCATTGGCTTCATCGGCCCTGCGCCGCAGGGTGCCGGAGGCGAGGGCCCTGGACGGGTGGTCTGCGGAGGGGCCCGTGGCGCGCGCCGCTCATCACGCCCTGCGCGAAGCCGCGCTCGCGTCGGTTACCGCGCGTCAGCGATCTCGAGCCCAGCGGGTGGCACTGGACACCGCAGCCTCGCAGGGGATCGCCAGCGTCCACGAAAATGCCGGTCCCACCATCAGCAGTGGCGACGACCTGCGCGAGGCCTTGGCTCTGGGCCGCGACCCTGCAATGCCGGAGGTCGTGGGCTACTGGGGCCGACTCCTCGGGCAGGAAGAGGCACGCGAGCTCGGCGCACGCGGTGCGGCGGGTGACCTCTTCGTCGATGGCTCCCTGGGCTCGCATACCGCTTGCCTCGAGTCGCCCTATGTCGATGCGTCACCGGCCAGTCACGGAGCGGCCTACCTCACCGCAGACGAGGTGGCGGCCCACGTAGCCGCATCCACCCGCGCGGGCCAGCAGGCGGGCTTCCACGTCATCGGTGACGGGGCAACACAGATCGTGGCCGATGGACTGCGGGCTGCGGCTGAGGAGGTCGGCAGCGAGGCCTTGCGTGCCGCCCGCCATCGCCTCGAGCACCTGGAGATGCCCTCGGTCGAGCATCTCGCCCTTCTGGCGGATCTCGGTGTCGTGGCCAGCGTCCAGCCTGCCTTCGATGCGGCCTGGGGAGGCCCGCACGGCATGTACTCCCAGCGGCTCGGACAGGCGCGCGCGGAAGGCCTCAATCCCTTCGCGGGCATGCTGCGAGCCGGGGTCGCCCTCGCCTTCGGCTCCGATGCACCGGTGACGCCGCTCGATCCGTGGGGTGCCGTGCGCGCGGCGGCATGGCACACCCACGCACCGCACAGCATCAGCGTGCGCGCTGCCTTCGCTGCGCACACGCGCGGCGGACGGCGAGCCGCGCGCGACGAGTCCCATCAGCCCGGCACTCTCACTCTCGGAGCACCTGCGACGTACGCCGTCTGGGCACCCGGGCCACTGGTCGTGCAGGCGCCCGATGGACGCGTCTCAGCATGGAGCACCGATCCACGGTCGGGCACGCCGCCGCTGCCGGATCTCACCGAGGGCTCGCCGCGCTGCTGGCGGACAGTGCGGGACGGGCGCACCATCTTCGACAGCGGTGAGCTCACGTGAGCGGGACGCGCGCGAGCATGAGTCGCGTCGGGCTGCCCTGGCGGTTGTTGCTCGCCGCAGGGTCAGGTGTACTTCTTGCCCTTGCCTTCCCGCCCTTCGGTGCCTCGCTGCTCGCTCCGATCGCGGTGGCGTTGCTCGTGCTCGCCACATACGACACGACAGCGTGGCGTGGTGCGCTGATCGGAGCCGTCCAAGGTGCCGTCTCCTTCGCAATACTGCTGCGGTGGATGACCGTCGTCGGGGGAGACGCGTGGATCCTGCTCGTGGCCCTGTGCGCTTTCTGGATGGCGATCGTGGGCGCCGGGCAGGCATTGGTGACACGGCTGCGCTGGTGGCCGCTGTGGGTCGCTTCGGTGTGGGTCCTTCAGGAGGCACTGCGCGATCGGATCCCGCTCGGGGGCTTTCCCTGGGGCAGGCTCGCCTTCGCCCAGACGGCGACGACGCTCACACCGTGGGCTGCCATTGCGGGCGCACCCGCGGTGACCTTCGCGACCGCGCTCGCCGGCTCGGTTCTGGCCTTTCTCGTGCTCGTCGCATGGGTGCGTCGACCGGGATGGCGCCAGTGGGCTGCAGCGTCCGTCGGGGGCCTCCTCGCCATTGCCCTGGCAGGGCTGCTCGTGCCGAGGCCCGTCGCCGGTGAGGATGTAGGGGGGCCGCCGGTGGCGGTGGCGGCAGTCATCCAAGGCGGAGTCCCGAGCGTCGGCCTAACCGTGAGCGATGAGCGGCGTGAGGTTCTCGAGCGCCATCTGGCGCAAACCCTGCGCCTTGCCGACGACGTGGCATCAGGTGCCGTGCCCCAACCCGACGTGGTCATCTGGCCCGAAAATGCTGTCGACATCGATCCCTACTCCGATCGCGAGGTTGCCGACGCCCTGACAGCGGCATCACGTGCCGTCGACGCACCCCTCCTCGTCGGTGCCATCATCGATGCACCGGGCTCGCCCGACCGGATTGCGAATGTCGGCATTGTCTGGAACCATGACTCGGGGCCGTCGGACCTTTATATGAAGCGCCACCCGGTGCCTTTTGGTGAGTACATCCCTTTCCGTTCGCTCATTGCCCCCCTCGTGGGTCGCCTCGATCGAGTGCCCCGCGATATGGCCTCCGGCCATGACCCCGGTGTACTGCAGGCGGGTGACGTACGCCTAGGAGATGTCATCTGCTTCGAGGTGGCCTACGACGATGTCGTGCATGACGCGGTCACCGCAGGTGGCCGCGTCCTCGTCGTCCAGACGAACAACGCGACCTTCGCCGGGCTCGGTCAGCCGGAGCAGCAGGTGGCGATGTCGCGACTGCGCGCCATCGAGCATGGTCGCGCCGTCCTCGTGGCCGCCACCAGTGGGATCAGCGCGGTCATCACGCCGGACGGCGCTGTCGTGTCGGAGATCGCTGAGGGCGACGTCGGCTTTCTCGCCCAGACGGTGCCGCTGCGCGACTCGCTCACGGTTGCGGATCGGGTGGGGCAGGTCCCCGAGTGGATCGTGGCGGCTCTGGGTCTCGCGGCGATGATCTGGGCCGCGGTGCGCTCACGGGGCGTCGGCCGGTCACGAAGTCGCGCAGCATAGGCTCATGCTGTGCCCGGAGGCGTCCTCGTCATCATCCCGACATACAACGAGTCGGAGAGCTTGCCCGGGGTGATCCAGCGCCTGCGCCAGGCTGTCCCCGACGCCGATGTCCTGGTGGCGGATGACAACTCTCCCGACGGCACAGGTCGCCTCGCCGATGAGCTCGCTGAGAGCGACGACCACATTCACGTGCTGCACCGGGCGGGCAAGCAGGGTCTGGGCAAGGCCTACCTGGCGGGGTTCGACTGGGGGCTGGAGCGCGGCTACGACGTGCTGGTCGAGATGGATGCGGATGGATCCCACCGTCCCGAGGAGTTGCCGCGACTCCTGGAGCAGATCCCGCACTCTGACGTCGTGCTCGGATCACGCTGGGTCCCGGGGGGATCGGTGGTGAACTGGCCCGCCTCCCGGAGGACCCTTTCGCAGGGCGGGAGCCTCTACACCCGACTCGCGCTGGGAATCCCGACCCGTGATGCGACCGGGGGATACCGGGCCTACCGGGCCACGGCACTGCGCTCGCTCGATCTCGAGTCCGTGGAGTCCAATGGCTACTGCTTCCAGATCGACCTCCTCTGGCGCGCACATCAGAGGGGACTCGTCGTGCGCGAGGTGCCCATCACCTTCGTTGAACGCGAGGCAGGCGTGTCCAAGATGAGTGGGCGCATCGTGCGCGAGGCACTCCTCAACGTCACCCGATGGGGGACGGCCCACCGATGGGCCCAGGTGAGCGGGCGCAGATGAGCGTCCGGGGACGAGTGGGGTGCCTGCTTGTCGTCGCGTATCCCATCGTCGAGGTCGCGATCGCGATCCTGGTGGCGCAGGTGATCGGATGGTGGTGGCTGCTGGTCATCGTCGTGGCCTGCATCGTGCTCGGGCTAGGTCTGGTGCGATACGCACTGAGCGCCAGCGGGCGATCGTTCGGGGTGGCTGTCGCGACCCTGCGCGCCCCGGGTCAGACGGAAGTCATCGCCATCGAGGGGCCGCCCCGTGAGTCGAAAGCACCTCCGGCGCAGACATTGCTCATCGTGCCGGCAGGGATGCTCATCGCGATCCCAGGCCTGCTCACGACAGCAGCGGGCCTGGTGTTGTGGCTCCCGCCGATACGGGCTCGGATCGCCGCGCGGATCGAGCGCGCCGCACGCAGGATGAGGCCACCCGACGGCATGCCACCGCCTGGATGGGGATCATCGCCCTAGGCGCTCTTGCGCCGCTGATTCGCGTGGAGCAGGGCGAGTCTTTCGTCGAGGAGCTCCTCGAGGTCACGAATCGTGCGACGCTCCAAGAGCATGTCCCAGTGAGTGCGTGCAGGTCGCCCCGGAACCTCGTCGGGTCGTGTGGCCGCGCGCTGCAGTGCTTCCGCGCCGCAGCGGCACTGCCACAGCACGGGGATCTCCTCGGCTTCGGTCGAGAAGGGCACAGACGTGGCGTGCCCGCGCGGGCAGTCAAAGATCACCACGATGCGATCGGCGGGGACCACATGGTCGTCGTTTTCGTAGCTCGTGGCACCCAGCCGGGTGCCACGCAGACTGCCCTCGGACATGCTGCCTCCCCTAGTCGCGGAACACGCGTCTCTGCGTTCGATCGTTCCGTCAGTTCAACCGTTCGGACGCCCTTGGCGTTCCCGGGGTTCCTGGGAAGTCCCGCAGGAGTTCCTGACCGGATCCTGACCGGCGTCCGATTAACGGACGGAAGACTTAATCCCCGGTGAGGACGCCGCGCAACACGCTCGGGGAGTCGGTCATGATGCCGTCGACGCCGAGTGCGAGGAGGCGCCTCATCTCGATCGGGTCATCCACGGTCCACACGTCCACGGCGAGTCCGAGGCGGTGGGCGCGCGCGATGAAGCCAGGCTCCACGAGGGTGATGCCCAGGCTCCGCACGGGCACCTGGACGCGGTGGACGCGGGGGAGTGTCGAATCTCGGGGGAGTGCGCGCAGCGCGAGGACCTCCCAGGGATGCGCCGAGGATTCTGTGCCGGGGGGCAGCAGACGTCGGGCACGCTGGAGTCGCCGTGCGGAGAAGGACGTCACGCAGACGCGGTCGGAGGCGCGGCAGCGACGCACGGCCTCGACGAGCGCCACGACAGAGCCGGCCTCCTTGGCGTCGATGGTGACGTGGGCATGGGGGAGTGCCTCCAGGAGCTCCTCGAGGCGCAGGGGAGTGGACCCGTCCTCCATGCGGACCGCGCGGATGTCGTGCCAGGTGCGCGTCCGGACAGCCCCGCGTCCGTCGGTGGTCCTGTCCAGTGTGGCGTCGTGATGCAGGACCGCGACGCCGTCGCGCGTGGGGCGCACGTCGGTCTCCAGGTGGATGAAGCCCAAGTCCGCCGCGTGGGTAAAGGCGGCGAGGGAATTCTCGGGGGCTTCTCGAGCGCCGCCACGGTGGGCGAAAGCCCGGAAGCCTGCGGTCGCCTGGTCCATCTCGCCATTGTGGCCCGTGCCTGGATTGTGGCCCGTGCCTGGCGATCGCGAGTCCGCGTGACCGCTGGGGTGCGATCCCTTCCCGGCGACTAGCATCGGACCTGTGTCGGCAGGCTGCCGGCGAGGGAATCGAGGAGCCATGACCGCGGATACGAGCGTGCGCAACACCGTCACCTGGCCGCCGCATGATCCCAGCACGTGGCGCACCCTGCCCGAGGCCTTCACGCCGCTCGACCAGGAGCGCATCGAGACGCTCCTCGCTGCGGAATGGGACAGGTTCGCAGCATCGACACCCGAGTCAGGGGCGCTCAGTGCGCGTTCGCGTCACACGCTGCCCCTCGGCGTTCCGTCCTCCTTCCAATACTGGGATCCGCACCCTGTCTCCGTCGTTTCCGCGCAGGGTGCCTGGCTCACCGACGTTGACGGCCGCCGTCTTCTGGACCTGTCCATGGGCTTCGGCGCGATGCTCGTGGGCCACCTCAATCCCACCGTTGTGGCTGCAGTGCAGCGCGCGCTCGAGACGGGCACGCTCTTCGTGACCCCGGCGCCGTCCGCCTCGGAGATGGCCGACCGCTTCTGCGAGCGATTCGATCTCGATCAGGTCCGCTTCGCCAACTCCGGGACCGAGGCCGACATGTACGCCGTTCGCGCGGCTCGCGCCTTCACCGGCCGCAGAGCCATCATCAAGATCGAGGGCGGCTACCACGGTGGCTACGACGCCCTCATGGTCTCGGTGAAGCCGGAACTCTCCGAGGCGGGACCCGAGGATGCACCCGTGGCTGTCGTGCCCTTCGAGGTCGAGGCGGGCACGGTCTACCCGGTGCCTTACAACAGCCTGGAGCGCCTCGCGCAGGTACTCGACCAGCACGGCAAGGACATCGCGGCGATCGTGATGGAGCCCGTGCCCGAGAACATGGGCATCGTCCTGCCCGATGCGGGTTACCTGGCCGGGGTGCGCGCACTCTGCGACGCCCACGGCGTGCTGCTCGTCTTCGATGAGGTCAAGACGGGTCTCACGGCGGGCTACGGCGGCGCGGCGCAGCGGCTGGGCGTCAAGCCCGATCTCGTGACGTTGGCCAAGAGCATCGGAGGCGGCCTGCCTCTGGCGGCCTTCGGCGGGACCGCCGAGGTCATGGCGACCGTCACCGACGGGCGCATGCCCCATTTCGGGACCTACAACGGCAACCCGCTCGTCATGGCGGCAGCAGCCGCGGTCGACGAGGTGTGCACCCGCCAGGCCCTCGCAGCCGCCGAAGAGGTCAATGACAGGGCCCTCGAGGAAGCGGATCGGATCATCAAGGACTACGACCTGCCTGCCCACACCGTGGGCTTCGGGGTCAAGGGTGCGATCACGTGGTCGCCGGGACCGGTGCGGACCTACCGCGACTACAAGCGCACCGATTTCGCTGCCGCCGAGCTCAGCTGGCTGTGGGGCGTCAATCGCGGGGTGTTGACACCGCCGGGACTCGACGAGCAGTGGCTGGTGTCACTGGCCCACACGGACGCGGACATGGCCGTCCTCACGGAGGAATTCGAGGACCTGGCCAAGGCGCTCCGCTCCTAGGCATTATCCGATAACGTACATTATGTCAGATCACGTGAGGGGGAACTCCCCTCGCTTCCTCGTGGTCGACATCGATGGCGTCGTCGCGGATGTCCGCCATCGCCTCCACCACCTCGAGGGAGGTTCGCGCGACTGGGAGGCTTTCTTCGCCGCCATGGGGGCGGATCCGGTGCTCGCGCAGGGGCAGGCACTGGTGACCAAGGCCCGTGCAGAGGGACACGGGATCGTCTATCTCACTGGGCGTCCCGAGCGGTGGCGGGCCGACACCGTGATCTGGCTTGCCTCCCACGGGCTGGAGGGCGATGACCTCTTCATGCGCCCTGATGCCGATCGTCGCCCGGCCCGGGTCTTCAAGGTCGAGGTGCTCAGGCGTCTGGCGTCCTCTGCGGAGATCGTTGCCCTCGTCGACGACGACCCCGAGGTGCTGGCGGCCGTGGCCGCGACGGGCGTTGCGACGCAACTGGCTGAGTGGATGCCACGTAGTGCTCCCCTGCGCGATGCCCAGGAGAAGCTCGGACGGACCTAGGCCTCGCCCGGGGCCCGCGCACGCAGGGCGCTGATCTGCAGGTCGATCTCGTGGAGCGCAGGCCGGATGACCGCATCCGGCGTACCGCCCTCGCGCAGACGTAGGAGCTCATCCTGCTGGGCGCGCAGCACCGCCATCTCCAGCCGGTAGGCGTCATCGAGGCTGTTCGTGGTGGGGGCGTCTCCCCCGGCGATCCCAAGGTCATCCAACAGGCGCTGGCGCACGGCCTCCACGATGCCGTCGGGCAGTGGCTGGCGAGCGTTTGCCGCGTCACGGACGGCCTCATCAAGCGCATCGACGCCGCGGGTGGCCAGGGCCACGCGCACGGCGCGCCTGTCGTCGTCGAGATCGACATCGGGAAGCCGCACAGCCCTCGCGACGAGGCCGAGTGTCGGCGATAGGGCGAGGGTGACACCGATAACGACGAAGGTCGTGGCCTGGAGCAGGCGGCTTTGGTCCAGGGTCGCTTCCACGCCCACTCCCAGGGGTAGCGAGAAGGCCGCGAGTCCGGAGACGGGCCCTCGGGCTCCGGCCCAGGCCAGCACGACCGCCTCGCGGACACCGATGTGCCCGTCCCCCTTGCCCGACACCAGCGCGTATCCACACACGAAGACCACTCGACTGACGACGAGGACCGCTACCACTGAGATGACGAGGACGGGCAGGAGTCGCAGTTCGTCCTCCGGCAGCGCCCGCACGGTCTCGGGAAGCTCGAGGCCCACGAGGAAGAACGCCGCGGCACTGAGGATAAAGGTGATCTGCCTCCAGATGGCCATCGATGAACGGCGTCCCTCGAATCGCCGGTGGGTGAGCATGGTGTTGGCGACGATGAGGGCCGTGGCGACCACGGCCAGAATGCCGGAGCCGTTGACTTCTTCAGCAATGAGATAGACCGGGATGGGAGCGATGAGGACGAAGGCGTTGACCACCGTCTGGTCGGGATCACGGCGCACCAGCCAGGCAAGTGCGACTCCGGCAAGCACTCCGACGACGAGACCCCCCACCACCGACTGGAGCAGGATGACCGCCATGTCGCCGCCGGACACCGAGCCTGTCGCCGCCGCGGCCAAGGCGACGCGCAGGAGGGTCAGACCGGTGCCATCGTTGACCAGGCTCTCGCCCTCGAGGATCGTGACCACGCGGCGAGGCAGCGCCACCCGGCGTGCGATCGCGGCGACCGCCACGGCATCGGTGGGCGAGAGGATCGCGCCGAGGGCGAAGGCAAGAGCGAAGGGTATCCCCGGGACCAGTGCGGCCGCCACGGCCCCAATCGCCACCGAGGTGACGAGGACCAGACCGACCGCCAGGGCGAAGATCCATCGCCGGAACCTCTTGAAGTCGACGTAGGAGGCGGACAGCGCCTCCCCGAAGACCAGGGGCGCGAGGATCAGCAGGAAGATCTCACCCGCGTCATTGGGCGCCGAGGGTCCGAGGGGCAGCAAGCCGAAGGCGATCCCCGCCACGAGGACCGGGATGGCAATCCCCCACCCCCGCCAACGCGCGAATGCCGCGACCGCGAGCGAAATCAGCAGGCCGGCGATCAGCCCCTCGGAGAGGTCGGTCACGACTGCAGGCTAGCGGTCACCGCCCGAGGACATCTCCAGCTCCTGAGGCGACGGGCATGAACACACGAGATTGCGATCGCCATAGGCCCCATCGATCCGGCGCACCGGCGGCCAGTACTTCGTCGTCGGGGATACTCCAGGCGGGAATGCCGCCGTGCGCCTGTCGTAGACATGGTCCCAGTCCCCCACAAGGCACTCTGCCGTGTGCGGCGCGTGGCGCAGGGGGTTGTCCTCTGCGGGCCACTCCCCCGCCTCCACGCGCG
>JBIKKK010000162.1:0-5080 GCA_044360385.1 Candidatus Nanopelagicales bacterium | reverse complement strand
ATCATCGACGAAGCTCATGAGCGTTCGCTCAACATCGACTTCCTTCTCGGCTATCTCGCCTGGCTGCTGCCCCAGCGCCCGGATCTGCGCGTCGTCATCACATCGGCGACATTGGACACCGAGCGATTCAGCGCTCACTTCGCCGGCGCCCCCATCATCGAGGTGTCAGGCCGGACCTTCCCGGTCGAGATCCGCTACCGGCCGTACGACGACATCGACGAAGTCGACGCCGTATGCGATGCCGTCGCGGAGCTCCTGGCAGATAGCGATGGCGACATCCTCGTCTTCCTCACCGGTGAGCGCGAGATCCGTGACGCCCGCGAGGCCCTGGCGGATCGCCTCGGGGATGCAGTGGAACTCACGCCTCTCTATGGCCGCCTGTCAGCCGAGGAGCAGCACCGGGTCTTCGCCCCGCATGACAGGCGCCGGGTCGTGCTCGCCACCAACGTCGCCGAGACCTCCCTCACCGTCCCGGGCATCAGGTCGGTTGTCGACACCGGACAGGTGCGCATGTCGCGCTTCTCGACGCGCCTCAAGGTGCAGCGCCTTCCCATCGAGCCGATCTCGCAGGCCAGTGCGGCGCAACGTGCAGGCAGATGCGGGCGTCTCGGGCCAGGCATCTGCATTCGGCTGTACGACGAGTCGGACCTGGGGTCGCGCCCGGCGTTCACCGATCCCGAGATCCTGCGGACCAACCTCGCCAGCGTCCTCCTGCAGATGGCCACGCTCGGCCTGGGTGAGATCGCGGACTTCCCTTTCCTCGACCCGCCTGACCGTCGAGCGGTGGCCGCAGGGATCGCCATCCTGGAGGAGGTGGGAGCGCTCCGGCCGGGTAGAGGGTCCGAGCCGCTGGCACGGCGCGTGACCGACGTGGGCAGGCGCCTCGCCCGACTGCCCGTCGATCCCCGACTGGGCAGGATGATCGTGCAGGCCGAGGAGGAGGGTTGCCTCGACGACGTCATCATCGTGGCCGCCGCGCTGGCGATCCGTGATCCGCGTGAGCGGCCCGAGGACCGCGCAGCCGCTGCCGACGCCGCGCACGCGCGCTTCACCGATCCCACCTCAGACATCCTCACCCTGCTCAGACTGTGGGATCACCTCGAGCAGGCACAGGCTTCGCAGTCCTCCACGCGTTTCCGCGCTCAATGTCGTGAGGAGTTCATCCACTACCTGCGCGTGCGCGAGTGGCAGGACCTCGTCGGGCAGCTCCGCGCAGCACTGCGACTCAAGACGCCCGCGGCAGGCACCTCGCGCGATGGCGATGCCATCCACCGCAGCGTGCTCTCCGGCCTGCTGTCGCACATCGGCATGCGCGCACCAGAGCCAGGGACTAAAGCCACGCGCCTTCCGCCGTACCGCGGCACCCGCGACTCGCGCTTCGCCCTGTGGCCCGGCTCCGTCCTCGCCAAAGCCCGCTCGAAGGGAGCGGCACCTGACTGGGTGGTGGCGGCGGAGTTGGTCGACACCGGACGACTGTGGGGACGCATGGTCGCGCACATCGACCCGGCCTGGATCGAGCCACTCGCCGGCTCGCTCGCCCAGCGGTCGTACTCGGAACCGGTGTGGTCGTCACGACAGGCACGTGCCGTATGCGTCGAGCGCGTCACCCTGCTCGGACTCCCCATCGTCACGGATCGGCGCATCGCCTACGACCGTATCGACAGCGCGGAGTCCCGCCGCCTCTTCATCCTGCACGCACTGGTGCGGGATGAGTGGACGCATCGCCATACCGAACTCGACGCCGTCGCCACGGCACTCGGCGACATGCGCGAGCGGCTCAGCAGGGCACGGCTGCCGGAGGACCGGATCGACGAGGACGGCCTCGTGGAGTTCTTCTCGTCGCGCATCCCCGGGACCATCACGTCGGGTCGTGCATTCGATGCGTGGTGGCGCCGAGAGCGGCGTGTGAAGCCGGGACTGTTCGATCTCCCGGACGATCTCGCCGAGGCACTCCCCGTGGAGGAGGATTTCCCCGGTGACTGGGGTGCCTCCGGACTGCAGCTCACGTACCGATTCGCTCCCGGGGACCCGCGCGACGGCGTCACCGTGCACGTGCCGGTGGCCCGCCTTGCCTCGCTACCTGACAATTCGTTCCTGGGCTCGGTGCGCGGATATCGCGAGGACCTCGTCGCAGGCCTCGTGCGGGCCCTGCCGAAGCAGGTCCGCAAGGAGATCGGACCCACCCCCGAAGCTGCGCGGCGCCTCGCACCCCTCATCGACGCGTCTGCTCCCCGCACATCACTCAGCTCCGCTGCACGTCAGCTTTTCGATGTCACCATCGCACCCGGTGACTGGCCTTTCGATTCGCTGCCCGATCACCTGCGTCCGACCATCGTCGTCGAAGACTCCTCGGGTCACGAGCTCGCAGTGGGCAAGGACCTCGCGACCCTGCGCGCGACCCTCGCCACCGACACGGCTGCAGCGATCCGGGAGGCGCTCCCGCATCTCGAGGCGAGCACCGTGACGGCCTGGCCCGATCTGCCCGCTGCGGTGACCACACCGAGTGGCGCACCCGCATGGCCCGGTCTGCTCGCATCGGAGGACGGAACGGTGGGCGTGCGCGTCTTCCCCAACCGCAGTGAGCGCGACCTGCAGCATCCGCGTGGCGTCGCGCGCCTGCTCTGGATCGTCGAGCCACTGCGCCTGACCGAGCTCCGCCTCGACGATCGCGACAAGCTCGCCCTCGCACGCAATCCCCACGGCTCGGTGGCGGCCCTCGTCGATGACGCCTCGGAGGCGGTGGCCCTCGATCTCATGGAGTCGGCGGGCGGCGCACCTGCCACCGAGGAGGAGTTCGAGGGACTACGGACCGAGTTCCGGCGCCGCCGCTTGGCGGCGATGCGCAGCCTGCTCCAGGCTGCCGTGCCCGTGATGGATCTGTGGTGGGAGATCCACGAGGTGCTCGACACCGAAGCGCCGGTAGCCCTGCGCCCTGCCTACGACGATGCCGCTGCACACCTCGACGATCTCGTCGGCGGCCGCGTCCTGTCACGCGTGCGCGAGAGCGGCATACCGGACCTCACCCGCTACCTGCGGGCACTCCACCTACGGCTGACGGCGCTGCCCCAGGACGCTGCGCGCGATCTCGCCAGGATGGATCAGGTGCATCGCGTCGAGGATGCCTACCTCGCCCTACCTGCCGAACGTCGCGCTTCACGCGAGGGTCGTGACATCCGCGATGATCTGGCGGAGTTGCGTGTGAGCCTGTGGGCGCAGCACCTCGGGACACCGCACCCGGTGTCGGAGAAGCGACTCCTCGACCGCATCGCTGCACTCAGCCGCTGAAAGCCACACCGCTGAAGGCCACATTGTGCGGCTCCGTGCGAGCGACATCGATACTCAGCCGCACAATTACGCAAGCGGACCACTCAGGCGTTGAAAGCCGAGCTCGGCACGTCCTTCTCACCGTCGCGCAACGCCGCGACAACCCGGTCCGCCACCTGCTGCGGGTCCAGGCCCTGCGGGAGCCGGGGGGCAGACCCCGCCAGCGGTCGCTGCGCGAGCCCCGTCTCGGTGTGCGGAGGGCGGATGTCCACGAGGCGGATCCCTTCGCGCCGCAACTCACGCGCCGCCGCGGTGTCATAGGCAGCCAACGCGGCCTTCGTTGCGGAGTACGCCGCCATCCCCGCCTGAGGCTGCTCCGCCACCACCGCGCTGATGTGCGCGACAAAGGGCTCCCGGCTCGCGGCGGCGGCCGCGCGCAGTGCGGGGAGCGCAGCACGCAGCAGGCGGATGGGCGCGAGCGTGTTGAGCGTGAAGAGGTCGATCATGACGTCGTCGGGCAGTTCATCGACGCCTCCGAATGCGACAGCACCGGCCGCATAGACGATGCCATCGATCCCGCCCTGCTCGGCCATCGCGACATCGACGATGTGCGCCGCGCTCGCCGCCTTGCGCACATCAACACCCACAGCCACACCGGGCACTCCGGTGGCTCGAATGCGTTCGGCATCTCGACCGACGAGTGTGAGGCGACACCCCTCGGCAGCGAGGGCGCGCGCGATGGGCAGGCCGAGCCCGCCCGTGGCGCCGACGACGATGACGGATCGGTCAGTCAGGGAGGTCATGGCGCCCACCCTGCCACCGATGGCAGTGCGCGGCACACTCACCGACCGCCTATGCTCGTGGATACCTGGGGAGCTCGAGGGAACGTCGGGCTGAGAGGGCGGTTGCCACCGCCGACCCGCAGACCTGATCTGGGTAATGCCAGCGAAGGGAGACCGATGAGCTGCGTCCGCCCGACCCTCGCCCTGCTCGCCGTCACGGGTGCCCTCGCACTCACGGCATGCGGCGCGCCTGCCGACTCGGGATCCTCCACCCCGAGCAGCAGCGCGAGCACGAGTAGCCCCCCGGAGCCGCGCACCGTGCGGGTCGTCACGCACGACTCCTTCGCGCTCAGCGAAGACCTGGTGACCGCCTTCGAGCAGTCCAGCGGAATCACGGTGGAGTTCATCCCCGCTGGCGATGCCGGTGAGATGGTGAATCGCGCCGTACTGGCATCGGGCAACCCCGAGGCCGATGTGCTGTTTGGCGTCGACACCACCCTGCTCTCGCGAGCAATCGACGCCGATGTCTTCGACCCCTATGTCGCATCCCCGGAAGCACTCCGCGAGGAGCTGCGCGACGCCGGTCTCGGCGTCGTCACGCCCGTGGACGACGGCGACGTGTGCGTCAACATCGACGACGGATGGTTCGCGGAGCAGGGGATCGCGCCGCCGTCCACGCTGGAGGACCTTGCCGATGAGCGCTATCGCGGCCTGCTCGTCGTGCAGAACCCGGCGACGTCCTCCCCCGGGCTCGCGTTCCTCCTCGCGACCATCGCGCGCTACGGCGACGCGTGGCCCGACTACTGGGAGCGGCTGCGCGCCAACGACGTGATGGTCGTCAACGGGTGGTCGGAGGCCTACCTCACCGAGTTCACCGCCGGCGGGGGTGGTGGCGACAAGCCGCTCGTCGTGTCGTACTCCACGAGCCCGCCGGCGGAGATCGTCTACGCCGAGGAGCCCAAGCCGGAGCGCCCATCGACCTCCGTCATGCTCGACGGCTGCTACCGCCAGGTGGAGTTCGCCGGCGTGCTGCG
>JBIKKK010000161.1:0-5145 GCA_044360385.1 Candidatus Nanopelagicales bacterium | reverse complement strand
CTGCCCGTCGTCGACGCCAATGACCACCTTCTGGGTGCCGTGACGGTCGACGACCTGATCGATCACATGCTTCCCGAAGACTGGCGCGACACGGGGAGTTCATCATGAGCCCATCGCGTCGCCGTCCGGAGCTCCGGATGGACCAGCCTCTGGACCGCGGCCGACTGCGCGGGCCGTCGTACGACCCCGAGCAGTGGGGACGCCTCTCGGAGCGCATCGCGCGCTTCATCGGCTCCTGGCGGTTCATCGCCTGGATGACCGTGGTCATCGTGTCCTGGTTGCTGTGGAACATCTTCGCTCCCGACAACCTCAAGCCGGACCCCTATCCCTTCATCTTCCTCACCCTGCTGCTTTCCCTCCAGGCCTCCTACGCCGCTCCCCTCATCCTGCTCGCGCAGAACAGGCAGGCCGATCGAGACAAGGTGCAGTACCTCGAGGATCGCGAGCTCACGGACCGTCTCGTGGCCGACACCGAGTACCTCGCGCGCGAGATCGCCTCGCTTCGCCTTGCCCTGGGCGAGGTCGCGACGCGGGACTACCTGCGCGCAGAGCTTCGCGACCTGGCTGACGAGATCGCCGATCGACTGACAGAGGATCAGCGTTCGCGCCCCGAGGGTGACGGGCCTAGCATCACTCCATGACTTCCATCGATCGGTCCCTGGTCGACGCTGCCCTCGCACGTGTCGAGGACCCCGAGATTCACCGCCCCATCACCGAGTTGGGCATGGTGAAGTCGGTTGATATCGACGGCGACCGCGTGAAGGTGGCGATCTACCTCACCGTCTCGGGCTGTCCCATGCGCGACACCATCACCCAGCGGGTGACTCTGTCCGTGGGGTCCGTCCCCGGGGTCCGCCACGTCGATGTCGAACTCGATGTCATGAACGACGACCAGCGAGCCCAGCTGCGACGCACACTCCGGGGCGGCCAGGAGGAGAAGTCCATCCCGTTCGCCGATCCCGCATCCCGCACCCACGTCTACGCCATCACCTCGGGCAAGGGAGGCGTGGGCAAGTCCTCCGTCACCGCCAACCTCGGCGTGGCCATGGCGGCGCAAGGATTCACCGTCGGCATCGTCGATGCCGACATCTACGGCCACTCGATCCCCGGACTCCTGGGGATGACGACCCCTCCCACGATGGTCGAGGGCATGATCATGCCGCCAGAGGCGTACGGCGTCAGGGCGATCTCCATCCTGCCGTTCAAGCCGGGCGGCAGCGCCGAGCCGGTGGCCTTCCGCGGACCCATGCTTCACAGGGCCCTGCAGCAGTTCCTCGCGGATGTCTGGTGGGGTGACCTCGATGTGCTGCTGCTCGACCTTCCCCCCGGCACCGGCGACATCGCGATCTCCACGGCGCAGCTCCTCCCGGGCTCACAGGTCGTCGTGGTCACGACTCCTCAGCAGGCCGCGGCGGAAGTGGCCGTGCGCGCCGGCATGCTCGCCGGCCAAACGCACCAGAAGGTCGTCGGCGTCATCGAGAACATGAGCGGATTCCCCTGCCCGCACTGCGGTGAGCCCATCGATCTCTTCGGCATCGGCGGGGGTGCCCGCGTCGCCGAGCAATTGAGCAGTGGTCTGAGCACTCAGGTGCCGCTGCTGGGCCGGATCCCCTTCGACGTCCGCCTTCGCGAGGGCGGTGACCTGGGTGCTCCCCTCGTGCTGACCGACCCGTCATCGCCCGCGGCCGCATCGCTCATCGAGCTCGCCACGTCTCTCGCTCGCAAGCCGCGTGGACTCACCGGCGTACCGCTGACGATCTCGCCAGCCGGGCGCTAGTCCGTCCCGCTTCTCACGTCGCGTCGGGATCGAATTTCGCCGGCGCCTGTCCTGCGTTACCCGTCGACGACGTGCCCGACGCACGCTTGCGCGTGTCGCCCGCGTCGTCGTCATCGAAGATGCCGGCCACCATGCGCTTGGGGTGGAGATCCTGGAGATCGCGCAGGGCGTCCTGCGCTCCCGAGAAATCCACACCGGCAGATTCAGAGAGATCCTTGCGCGCATTGCTCGCCATCGCGCGCACATTGCGCAGCGTGCGGGCAGCGTCAGCGGCCGCGCGCGGCAGCCGCTCGGGCCCGAATACCAGGAGCCCGAGCACAGCGAGGATGAGGATCTCCCCAAGCCCGATGTCGAACACGTAGGTCAGAGTACGCCGCCCCGGGCACTGAGGGGACCGCGGTCAGGGGACCTCGGTCAACGGTCCTCTCGGCTCGCGAGGACGACGACGGTGTCGAAGGCCCGGTCCCCTCGACGGGCCTCGACGTCGACTTCCTCACCGGGAAGACGGTCACGGATGGCGACCACGAGCTCATCGGCATTGGCCACGGTGCGGCCGGCGAGCGTGAGGATGACATCACCGGGGCGCAGGCCAGCAGCTTGCGCAGGACCGTCCGGGGTGACGGTGTCGATCAAAGCCCCGGGTCCACCGAAGGACGTGTCGAGCGTGACCCCCATGATCGGCGTGCGCGAGGAGCCGGTCGCGATGATCTCCTCGGCAATGCGCACCACGGCACGCGCCGGGATCGCGAAGCCGAGCCCGATGCTCCCGGCTCCGGATCCGCGGGCGAGCGTCGCCATGGACGAGGCCATGCCGATGAAGCGACCCTGGTCGTCGATGACCGGTCCCCCCGAGTTGCCCGGATTGATCGGCGCATCGGTCTGGATGGCACTGATGTAGGAGGCCTCATCGGCCTCGCCGACAGTGACAGGGCGGTCGATCGAGCTCACGATTCCCGTCGTCACCGTGAAGTCGTAGCCCAGAGGCGCGCCCATGACCAGGACGGAGTCCCCGACCGTCGCGGCCGACTCGCTCGGGGGAAGCGGCGCGAGCGACTTGTCGTCGACACGGAGCACCGCGATGTCGTAGCTGACGTTGCGCCCGATGATCTCGGCGCCCAGACGCTGACCGGTACTGAGCACCACCTCGACGGTGCCGTCGTTGACGACCGCCGCATCGATAACGTGATTATTCGTGACGAGGTAGCCGTCATCGCGCAGCACGAACCCAGATCCCGAGCCCGACTCCGCACCCGCATCCACGACCACGGAGACCACGGAGGGCAGCGTCGCCCGCACCACGCCAGCGATGGTCTCGGGACCGCTCAGCACCACTTCCTGATCGGCCCTAGCCGCCGTGGGTGTCTGCTCTTGAATGCCCCTGTCGGCGAGGGAGGCCACGCTCAGCCCCAGTGCCCCTCCGAGGAGGCCCAGGACCACGGCAGCGACGAGGCCCACCACCCCCAGGAGGGCGATCTGCGCCACGCTCAGGCGGGCAAGCCGCGGTCCCGACACGTCTCGATGCTCCCACCCCCGACCCGCCGGGCCGTAGGCTGCCCACGTGACCGATGCCACCCTGCCCCCGAGCCCTCTCATCTGGGCCTACGTCGATGACTGGGCCGAGGAGCCACCCGAGTTGGCCGCTGCGCGCCGCAGGGCCCAGGACATGGGTGCCCCCGTGCCGAGCAAGGCCGTGGGGGCACTCCTGCGTTCCCTGGTCGCCGCCGTCCGGGCGCACGGCGTCGTCGAGGTCGGTTCGGGCACCGGCGTGACCGGGGGGTGGATCCTCGATGGACTCCCCAGCGCGGGCACGCTCACCACGGTCGACCCCGACTCCGCGCTGCAGACCGCCGCGCGCGACACGTTCGCGCGCATGGGAGTGAGCCACACCCGGGTGCGCACCATTGCGGGCTCACCGCGCGAGGTCCTCCCCCGCCTCACCGATGCTGCCTACGACGTCGTGGTCATCGGACCGGGCACCGATACCGAGGGCGAGGAAGGACACCTCCTCCTCAACGAAGCGCATCGCCTGCTCAGCCCAGGCGGAAGCCTGGTCATCACTCCGGTCTTCGGTTCGGACGGCCTGCTCTCGAGTCGGCACGACATGGTGCAGCATCTGCGTGACGATCCGGAGTGGGCAGCAACGATCATGACGGTCGGCGAGGGCGTGGTGCTGGCCGCGCACCGCGACCACGCTCAGCCCCTGCCGGACTGAGCCCGCGCCCGGGCATGACAAGGGCCCCTGCTCCTCGCGGAGCAGGGGCCCTTGCAACGACTGATCAGGGGATAGCGGCGATGAGCTTCTCCCCAAGTTCCTTGACCTCGGTAGCGTTCAGCTCTACGACGAGCCGACCACCGCCTTCGAGCGGCACGCGCATGACGTAGCCACGGCCCTCCTTGGTGACCTCCATGGGACCGTCACCGGTCCTCGGCTTCATGGCAGCCATGGTGTCCCCTTCCGTGGGAGCGGAAGCCACCATTATTCCCTATCGGGCGAATCCCCCGACGACCGGGTCACACCGCTTCGTGCATGACATCCGACAAGGTGATCATCGGTGACGCCCATCGCCTGGAGTGCGGCGTAGGCAGACGTGGGCCCGATGAAGCGCCAGCCGCGATGGCGAAGCCGCTCCGTGAGCAAAACCGCCTCCCCTGTCTGCGTGGGCACGTCCGACATCACCCTCGGCGGAGGGCGCTCGACCCTGCACGACCAGACGAGCGCGTCGAGGACCCACTGTCCGTCCTCCTCCTGCCATCGTCGCAACACCCGCGCGTTGCCGATGACAGCCTCCACCTTGCCGCGGTGCCTGATGAGACGCGGGTCGGTGGCAAGTCGCTCGACGTCCGACTCGTCGAAGGCGGCAACCCTGCCAACATCGAAGCCGGCGAAGGCCTCCCGGAAGTGCGCGCGGCGGCGCAGGATCGTGAGCCACGAGAGTCCTGCCTGGAAGCCCTCCAGGGAGAGTCGTTCGAAGATCGCGCTGTCGCCGTGGACCGCGCGACCCCACTCATCGTCGTGATACGCGCGATAGTCGGCGGGCGAATCCCCCCAGGGGCAGCGAGGCAGCCCGTCGTCTCCGACGACGGGGCCGGTCACGTGGCCGGTGGGCCGTCGTCAGGCTGCCCGGCCCGGAGACGCGCGATCTCCGCGTCCTTGACCTGGATCTCCTGGGCAAGCCTCCCGAGGAGGTCGTCGACGTCCTCCATGCGGTAGCCGCGAGCGGCCTGGTCAAGGCGGACCTCGTCGATATCCGCCGCACTGAGGGAGCCGACGGGGACATCGGCGGCGAAGTCGATCGGAGTCGACGCGTCCGCGGGGATCTCCTCGAGGCCATCGCGCCAGCGCCCTGAGATGAGGAGTGCGGCACCGG
>JBIKKK010000160.1:0-5159 GCA_044360385.1 Candidatus Nanopelagicales bacterium | reverse complement strand
TTGAGACCGACGCTGCTCCCATCTTGTTGAGCTTTCGTAGCCGCGGCGCGAAGTCTGACTCGAGTTTGCCGTCAACTTCGACGAATTGGGCTGCGGCTTCAAGTCCGTAGTAGGCGACGATCTTGCTTTTGTCGGTCTCTGACCACTCCATAACCTGGGCGTAGGCCTTGCGCCGTTGCGCTGGCGTCAAGTTCATGTGGATGAGCAGTTGTGGAATGTGCCAGCGAACTTCCTGCTGGGTGTAGCGCGGGAGTTCACGCATGACCTTGCTCTTGAACCCCCACGTGGATTCAGGATCGGTTTCGGCGACCTTCATGGCCACATAACTGGCCCTCATGGCAACAACGGGGTCGTCGTCCAGAAACAGCGAGTAGATCTCATCGAGGACTTCGGGGGACGCGCTGGCTTGCTTGATGATCTTTGGCGCTTCACCGACGGATGTTCGGGTGCCGCCGCTGAGTTGCGCCTTGAGGTCCTTAGCCACCATTCGACGATAGGAAGGTGTGCCGCCTAGCGTCAAGCGACCCCGACGTCAGCGGGAGCGCCGCCCGTGATGCGCACGAGCTCATCGAATGTCGTGGGGAAGACGTAGTGCGGGTGACCGCCCGCGGCCCACACCTCGTCGTACTGACCGAGATCCACATCGACGATCGTGCGGATCGGCGCAGGGTGGCCGATCGGTGCGACACCGCCGATGGCGAAGCTCGTCGCCGCGCGTACATCGTCAGCCGTGGCCTTGCCGACCTCGTCGACGCCGAGGATGGCGGCCACCTTGGCGGTGTCGACGCGGTGTCCGCCCGAGGCCACGACCAGGACCGCCTGTCCATCCGCCATGAAGATGAGCGACGACGCGATCTGGGCGGGAACGATGCCGAGCGCGTCGGCCGCCTCCTTGGCCGTGCGCGCCGAGTCGTCGAGGCGGCGTACCTGACCGGAGACGCCTGCGGCGGCGAGCGCCTCACGCACGCGGATGACGGATTCCTGCTCCTGCTCAGCCATGGTGCGTGAATCTAGCGGAGCCGCTCACGCGTCGATGTCGTGGATGCTCTTCACGAGAAGTACGCCGATGGCCACGATCGTCATGAGCACCCACAGGCCGATGAGCACAGGCATGACGCCCGTCCGCTCCGCGATCACGCCGGTGGCGAGCATGAAGACGGGCGGCAAGGCATAGAAGAGCGAGGTCTGGATGCCATAGACGCGGCCCTGGGCATCGGGCTCCACGCGACGCTGCACGACGGTGTTCATGAGGGGCTGCATCGGCCCCCACGCAAGCCCGATGGCGAAGCCCGCGGCAACCATCAGCGGTAACGGGGGGAGCAGGGCGATCGGCAGGTAGAAGGCGACCGTCGCGACGAGGACGGCGCGGGCGATGTTGAGGCGCGAGACTCGCTGCGACAGCCATCCGTAGCCGAAGGCGCCGATGATCGTGCCGGCCGACAGTGCCGCCAGCACGAGGCCCAGCGACTGCGGCTGGTCAATGGCGACGAAATGTGCCGGGAGAAGCACGGTCTCGGTCGGCAGATAGATCGCTCCGAGGATCGTGACGGCGATGATGAGGGCGCGCAGGGCGCGGTCGTTCCAGATGATCTTGACGCCGAGGACGGCGTTCTGCCAGGCGTTGGGGTGCTCCTCGCCGGCCTCTTCGCGTGCGGCCTTGGCATCCTGGCCGGCATCGCCGACGTGCAGGAAGACGATGAGCAGCGCCGAGATGAGGAAGAGGGCGAAGGGCACCCAGAACGCCGACACCGCGCCGAGCGTGGCGATGAGCAGCGATCCCACGAGCGGCCCGATGACCCAGCCCACGCTAAACACGCCCTCGTGAATGCCGTTGAGTCGGGTGACGCTCATGTGGCTTGCTTCGGCCACATCGGGAATGAGCGCCTTGCGTGCGGTGTATCCAGCCGGATCGAAGACGGCGCCCAGCATCGCGAGCGCGATGATCCACGCAAGCGTGAGGTCGGTGAAGAAGGCCACGATGGGAATGGCCGCCACCGAGATGGCCGAGAGCAGGTCGGAGATGATGCTGACGATTCGTCGGCCGAAGTGATCCACCGCCCATCCCGACAGAGGCGCCGCGAGGATGCCGGGCAGCGCAGAGATGGCGGCGACCAAGCCCGCCGCCGCGACGGATCCGGTGCGGTCGAGTACGAGCCACGGCACGGCGATGGTGACGACGCCATTGGACATGCCGGAGAGCAGGTTGGGCACCTGGAGCAACGCGACAGGGCCCCAGCGGATGCGTGTGGTCATGCGTGGACGGCAGCCTCGAGACGCACAGGCAGCGAGCGCAGTCCGTGGATCATCCGTCCCGGGTTGGGCACCGGCTCCCCGGCGAGCTGCCAGGCGTCGATGTCGGGGAAGCGCTCGAGCAGGTGCCGCCACGCCACCTCGGCCTCCATACGGGCGAGAGCCGCGCCGAGACAGTGGTGGACGCCGAAGCCGAAGGCGAGGTGTCGCCGTGCATTCTCGCGATGGATGTCGAAGCGGTGCGGGTCGACGAAGACGGCAGGATCGCGATTGGCGCCCACCAGCATGAGCACGATCGTGTCGCGCTCGCCGAGCACTGTGCCCCCGGGCAAGTCGATGGGCGCCAGTGCGGTGCGGAAGGTGTACTGCACCGGCGAGACGTAGCGGAGCGCTTCTTCGGTCATCGCGGGAATGAGGTCGTGGTCGGCCGCAACCTCGGCGAACTGGTCGCGATGCTCCATGAGCACCTGCGTGCCCGCGCCGAGCAGGTTGACGGTCGTCTCGAATCCGGCCAGCAGGATGAAGGACGCCGTGCCGACGATGTCGCGGTCGGTGAGGATCTCACCGTCGAGCTCCACCTGCGCCAGGGTCGACAGCAGGTCTTCCTCGGGCGCGCGGCGGCGCTGCTCGAGAAGACGGGACAGGTAGGTCGTGAGTTGCACCGAGGCTGCGTCCATGGAGCGCGCATGCCCGAGGCTGCGCGGACGATCCAGGCCCTCGGCGAGGGTGTTGCCCCAGGCGGTGAAGGTGTCTCGGTCGTCGAAGGGCACGCCGAGGATCTCGCAGATCACGGCCATGGGCAGGGGAGACGCCCAGTCGCGCACGAGATCGACGGGTCGATTGCTCGGCAGCGCGTCGACCAGGCGTTCGGCGACGCGGTCCGCGGCATCACGCCACGACTGCATCACCCGATGGGTGAAGGCAGGCTGCACGAGCCTGCGGATGCGGGTGTGGTCGGCACCGTCCTTGGTGATGATCGCGTCGAGGAGGGGATCGATGCGGTCGGCGGGCGGCATGGGACCGAGCAGGATGGCCTCGAGGGGGTTGCGAGCCTCGGGGATGTCGGCGGACGCATCGGGGGACTTGAGCACGGTCGCGCAGACGTCGTAACTCGATGTGTAGAACATCCCGCCGCGACTGCGCACGACCGGCTCGGTGCGCAGGCTGTCGGCAAACTCAGCGAGGTCGTCGCACGTCTCGAGACGGCCACCGGGGTCGCCGAGCAGGGAGTAGGCGCGTGTGAGGGCCCAGAAGAGGCCGAGCGAGGCCCCGACGTGCGCTTCGCGCTTGAGGTCCACCATCTTCTGATCGTAGGAGGGCGCAGGGTGATCCTTGCCTCCGGGCACGCTCGGAGCGAGGTGGGGTGGGTCACACAGGGTTCGGCTACGCCGGGAGGGTGCCGCGCACGACGCTGTCGGTGGAGTGCGTCGGGTCGCCGTCGTAGGGCTCCGCGGAGATGTCGACGACCGGGTAGTCGGCGAGAGATACGCCCGCGGGCAGCGGCAGGACCGCCTTCTCGTCAGGACCGAGCGTGCCGAGCGCGATCATCGACGACGAATCGGGCGCAAGCAGCCACACCTCGAAGTAGCCATCGGTCGCGGGCAGCCCGGTGACATCGACGGCGAGCATCTCGGTGCCGTCCACGACCTCGACGCTCGCGGTGCCTGCGGCGGAGTACGCCGCCAGGGGCTCGAGCGGCACGCTCGCGACGATCTCGGGAGGAGTCGAGCGCATTACAGAGGCGCCGACGACGCCGCCCAGGACGACGCCGACAGCAGCGGCCAGGGCAATCCACGGCGCGGTGCGTCGACGCGAGCGCATCGGCACGACCGTGCCTGAGTCGACCGAGATCTCCTCAGCGATCGCTGCCCAGACGTGATCAGGGGGAGACAGCAGCTCGTGGTCATCGAGGTCTCGAGCCACCTCGACGGTGGCACGCATCGACTCCCAATCGCGACGGCAGGAATCGCACGTGACGAGGTGCATCGCGTCGTCAGCGCTCGGCCGCTCGCCGAGCGCAATGAGTGAGAGCGTCTGGGGCTCACAGTGCGCCACGGTCCACCTCCCATCGATGACGCATGCGCTCAAGCGAGCGCCTGATATGGCTCTTCACTGTGCCGAGCGGGAGCTGGAGATGCTCGGCGATCTCGGCGTGGGTGAGCTGGTCGTAGAAGGCCAGCCGCATGATGGTGCCGGGAGGTTCACCGAGCCGGCTCAGCTCGTCGGCGACGAGGATACGGTCGATCGCCTCGTCCACGGGCGCATCCCCGGGATCCGGGGGCGGCGTGTCGGTCGGGTCGGCCTGGTGGCTGCGCCGATCGAGGTGATCGGCGATGCGGCGTCGTGTGATGGTGAGTAGCCAGCCGGGCAGGCTGCCGCGCTCCGGATCGAAGGTTGCCCGGCTGCGCCACGCGGAGACGAAGACCTCTTGCGTGACATCGGACGCCTCGTGGGAATCGATGAGGACGCGACGCGCGGTCGAGTAGACGAGCGGAGACCAACGCGAGTAGACGGCGGCGAATGTCGGCTCCCCACCCGTGGGGAAGGCCGCGGCGAGGCGGGCGTCGGCGGCATCGGCGTCCAGGGTCGGATCCGAGGGCTCGGCCGGGTCGACCAGGGCCATGACCGGTCGACCTCCCCTCCGCGCGGCGCGCTCGATGTCGAGGAGCACCACCGTGTCCCCGCTCATCGAGTTTCCCCGAGATCATCCGCGCTGTCGACTGGGACGGCGGTCACGACGATGTTGTCGGTGTACTCCAGCGAGGCCGGATCGAAGGGGCCACCGCAGGTGATGAGGGTGAGCCGCTCGGGCCCGGTGCGACTGAAGAGTTCACGCAGCGGCACGCGATCCTTCGAAAACCGCTCGCGGGCGACGACCTCGTAGGCCACTCGGCGGTCATCCGCGCGGG
>JBIKKK010000159.1:0-5183 GCA_044360385.1 Candidatus Nanopelagicales bacterium | reverse complement strand
GTACGCGCTCCAATGTCGCCTGGAGCAGCAGGACGGTGAGGTCGTCCTTGGCCTGCACATCCGGGACCTTGGCGTAGATGTCGCGGGTAAAGAAGTCCACCGCATTGTCGCGCGTGAGTCGCACTCCACCCGCCTCGATCGGGCCGGTGCCGGCCAGAAGGGCGGCGACGACCTGGGCGTCCAATGCGATGACCCCCTCGACCGGAGTCCCCCGAGCCGCCATGCCCGCAGCGGTGAGCGTGCCGGTGAGCGGGAAATCCAGGGACAGGTTGTAGGTCGCCCACATGGCGAGATCAGCACCCCATGTGGCTACCTCGCCCTCGTCAGCGACCTCGAGATAGGGAATGGAGTCGGCGTCGAGGCCGTCCTTGCGTGCGGCGGCCTCATCGAGGGTGACCCTTCCATCGTCGAGCGTGACCAGGGCGTAGGCACCCAGCAGCCCACCGCTGCCGCGGATCTCCGCGATGTTTTGCAGCAGGACGGCGTAGGTCTGGGCGCCGTCGGCACCTAGCAGTTGTGGTGCAAACTCCGCCGCCTCGGCCGCTCGCGCGAGCACGCGCTCCGCGCGGAGAAGAAGGGCCGCGGACTCAGCAATCTGCTGCGCCTCGGCACTGTCTCCCTCACCCACTTCGGTGAGGGTCACACCTGCCTGGCCGACTCCGACTGCCGCCTCAGCGAGCAGTGGGGCAGCTTGCTCCACCGCGGCGAAGTCGATGCGACCGTCCTCGGTGCGCAGTCCGGTGTCCTGGGCCAGCGTGGCGAAGTCCAGGAGCGGCCCGACCGACGCCTGCAGATCCACCACGGCAGTCGCGACGGCACGGGCGGTCACCACCTGACCGCCCCGGACGGGTAGGCTCTCCGCGATGCTCGCGACGGGGCCGGGCGTGAGCGTCAGGAGTCGATCGGCGGAGGAGGTCGCCGCGTCGAGATGCCCCTGGACCGCCAGCAGATCGACCTCAACGAGCGCGGACCGCGACTCCTGGATCGCACTCCGCAGGCTCGTCGCCGCCTGCCAGGTCAACGCGGCCCAGACCAGGCCTGCCAGGACTAGGACACTCATGACGAGCAGCGCCCCTATGGCCCATCGACTCCAGCGCATTGAACCCCTCGAGATAGGTGGACTCCAACCAGTGAGGCCCTTAGTGCACATTTGCGATGTAGAGAGGGTACGCTGCGCTCAATCCACTCATCTTGGGGGAAGGGACACCACCATGCACCGATCATCCACCATCATCGCTGCCGCTACCTGTTCGGGACTGCTCGCCCTGGGCCTCGTCGTAGCACCTGCAGCATCTGCCTATCCTCCGGGGAAGCAGCAGAAGACCGAACTCAACAAAACCGAGATCCGAGAAGGTGGTCGCTTCAAGGCCACCGTCAAGAACGCCCAGCCAGGCTGCAGAGTGAAATTCACCATCACCAACAGCAACGGCCGTGAGATCGCTTCTCGCACAGGGACCGTCAACAGCGACCGTCAGGAAACTCGTCAGTTCAGTGGAGACACCCCGACGAGGCCGGGCACCTACACCGTCACCGCGCGCATCTCCGGCAATGGTTGCGGGAGCCCCTCGTCTTCCGCAAGGTTCACTGTCCGCTAGGCATCTGAACAGATCACAGGACGACCGCATCCCCCGCGGTCGTCCTGTGATGTTTCTGCGGCGGCAATCGCAGGAGGGGACCCCGCCTCACCACGACGGCCATGGACTCACCACCGGGGAGTGACATGAAGGGCATCATTCTCGCCGGGGGGACCGGCACTCGTCTGTGGCCACTCACCCGCGGGGTCAGCAAGCAACTGCTCCCGGTCTATGACAAGCCGATGGTGCACTATCCACTGGCCACGTTGATGGCTGCGGGACTGCGCGACATCCTCATCATCACGACCCCCGAGGACGCCGGCGCCTTCCAGCGCCTGCTCGGAGATGGCAGCCCGTGGGGCATCTCGATCACCTACGCCCAGCAGGCCTCACCCGAAGGCCTCGCTCACGCCTTCCTCATCGGCGAGGGCTTCCTCGCCGGGGATAGCGCGGCGCTGATCCTCGGCGACAATCTCTTCTACGGGCCTGGGCTGGGGCGCCAGCTGCGCGGCTGCACCGAACCCAAGGGCGGCCACATCTTTGCCTATGAAGTCGCTGATCCAAGCAGTTATGGCGTCGTTGAATTTGACCAGTCCGGCTCCGTGATCTCCCTCGAGGAGAAGCCGGTCTCACCGAGATCGTCCTTTGCCGTACCCGGTCTGTACTTCTACGCCGACGACGTCGTGGACATCGCCAAGTCGATCTCACCCTCCGCGCGCGGGGAGTTGGAGATCACCGCGGTCAATCAGGCCTACCTCGCTGACGGTCGGCTCGAGGTCACACCGCTGCCGCGTGGGACGGCATGGCTCGACACGGGGACGTTCCGAAGCCTCCAGGACGCGGGGGAATACGTGCGCGTGATCGAAGACCGTCAGGGCACCAAGATCGCCTGCCTCGAGGAGGTTGCCTGGCGACAGGGCTGGATCGACGACGAGCAACTTCTGCGCCTGGCCGAGCCGCTTAAGGCGTCCGGCTATGGCGCCTACCTCACCCGACTAGTTGACGCCTAGGGCATCACTCGCACCTCGACCACGCACATCTCGTCCCCAAAGGAGCATCATGAAGTTGGCCACCCCCTTCGTGCTCATCGGAGCCGGTTCCGTCGTCCTCGTGGCAGTCGCCGTAGCGACTCCAGCACTAGGTTCCGCGCCCCCGGTGAAGCCACCTAAGCAGAAGGCCCAGTACCTGGTGTGCGCCGGAACGGGAGCGGCGATGACCATGGTGAGGCCCGGCAGCATCTGCCCACCGGGTCAACGCCTGTTCACCTGGACGGGGGCCGGCTCCATCGGACCCAGTGGGCCCAAGGGACGAACCGGACCTCGCGGAGCGACGGGCCCAACGGGCGAACCAGGGACTCCGGGAGCACAGGGGCCCGTCGGCCCGGCAGGTCCTGTCGGTCCTGCCGGGCCTGCCTCAGTCACGTACGTTGATGTTGCCCAGTCGCTCACGCTCAACAAGAACTGGGGACCGAGTACCGCAGTCATCGCCCAATGCGATGCCGGAAAGATCAGCATCGGTGGTGGGTTCGAGATGGATGCGGGGTGGTCTGGCATGACCGAACTCCTCTCCTCGGTCAAAGTCGTCTCGTCGGAGCGATATGACAACGGTTCGGGAACCACAGGCTGGCAGGCAACGTTTGGGACGAACACCACATACGACGTGAACATCACCGCCAAGGTCTACGCTGTCTGCGCGCCGTAGCGTTCCACGGCGCGTGCAGCCGGACTGCCCGCCTGCAGCTTGAGCAGCGCAGGTGGGCCGAGTGCCGTCCAGGCATACCAGTAGACCTTCTCGACACGGTGCTCTCGCGCGACCTGCATCGTGGCGTCCACGAGCGCGGCTCCGCTGCGGCCACGGCCCACGTGGTTGACCTCCGTGATCCACACGGGCACATCGCCGAGATCCGTGCCTTCGACACCGGCCCGCATCCGATCAAGCACGGTGGCGAGCGCGGACGGTCTCGAGCCATGCGGTGGGTACCACTGAAGGGCCAGTGCATCAACGCCCGACCCAGCCAAGGCTCGCCACCAGCGTGCGGCCGACAACGCGGATGCAGGAGTGGTCACGATCGGGGCGGGTGCAATGACCCTCGCCTCTGGGTCCGCGAGGTGAATCTCCTCCGCACCCGCGCGGACCAATCGAGCAAGCTCCGTGCGCGAGCCCCGCCAGAACCAGGAGAGGTTTGGTTCATTGCCGACCTGGTAGGCGTCAACCTGCCCGGCGTACCTGGTCGCAATGGTGCGGACGTACTCGCGCCACTCCTGCATGTCGCGCGGCGGTGAGGCAGAGCCCTTGGGAAGCCAGGGCGCTCCCTCCGCCTCGGGGTTGCGCGCCGCCCACGCGGGAGTGCCGGCCAGGACGAGCAGGACATCATCCGTGCCGTGCGACTCGGCAACCGACAGATGCGCGTCCAAGTGGGCGAAAGACCAGGCGTCATCGCGTGGCTCGAGGTCCGCCCAGGTGGTGCGGGTATCCCACAAACGCACGGCGGGGCCAGTGAATCCCGGCCACGCCTCCGGCTGATCGGTTAGCTCGCCGCGCTTGTCGTAGTGAACACCACCCGCCGCCCATGGCACGTGCAGGCCAACGGTGGGAGGCGGCGGCGCGACGGGAGTCAGGAGACCGAGGGCGAGCAGCGGCACGACGTAAGCCAGCAGCACGATTCCCCACGACTCCCACCTCCCCCGGTCCAAGGACCAGCGTGTGGGAAATCAATAGGTCAATACCAGAGCAGTGCGGACACACACCGGTCAGTGGCCGGGAGTCTTGTCGAGCTCAGGCATCGCGGACACAAGAGCCTCACGCCAGGGCCGGAGCGGCGGCAGTTCCGCCCTCTCCCACGCACCATGCCCCAGCACGGACCAGGCCGGGCGAGGAGCGGGGCGGTTGAGATCGCTCGAGGCCATCGGCGCCACCAGGCCGGGATCAGCATCGGCTAGGGAGTAGATCCACCGGGCAAACTCCCACCACGTCGTCTGCCCGGAGTTCGTCGCGTGATAGATCCCGGCGGGAGCGCGCCCATCCGCGAGCCGCTCGCCCAGGGTGAGGATCCGCGTCGCAACGTCACGAGCCCACGTGGGCTGGCCCCACTGGTCGCGCACGACGGAGGCCGGTTCCCCTGCACGGGCCTTGTCGAGCATGGTGCGCACGAAGTTGCGACCGTGGCCGCTGTAGAGCCACGCTGTGCGGACGATGGTGCCGCGCTCAGGAAGGATCTCGCGGACAGCTAGCTCGCCCTCGGCCTTCGTGCGGGCATAAACCCCCTGCGGGCGAAGGGGGTCCGTCTCCGCCCAAGGCAGCCGATTCGGTCGCTCACCACCGAAGACGTAGTCGGTCGAGACGTGAATGAGATGGCTGCCGGCGTGCCGGCATGCCTCGGCCAGGGCAGCCACTCCATCGGCATTCACCGCACGAGCACGGGATTCCTGGCTCTCGGCACCGTCAACATCCGTCCACGCAGCCGCATTGATGACGAGGGCGACCCGTCCCCAAGAGAAGAAATCCCGCACCGTGTCCGGACGAGCAAGATCAAGGTCCGCACGAGGGATGGCTCGCAGTGCGATGCCTTCAGGTGCCGCTTGCTCCAGGAGTTCGCGGCCCAACTGCCCC
>JBIKKK010000158.1:0-5247 GCA_044360385.1 Candidatus Nanopelagicales bacterium | reverse complement strand
TGTGTGCTTCGGTGCTCAGCTGCTGGCTCGCGCCGCCGGCGGCCGCGTCTACCGGTCCCCCGTCACCGAGATCGGCTGGTACCAGGTCGACATGGCGCCTGAAGCCGCTTCAGACCCCGTGCTCGGCGGACTCGGTCCGCGACCGCATGTCTTCCAGTCCCACTACGACACCTTCGACCTACCCAGCTCCGCCACTGTCCTCGGACGCACGGGGGAGCTCACGGAGGCGTTCCGGATCGGCGATCGCGCCTGGGCCGTGCAGTTCCACATCGAGGCCAACCCCTCGCTCGTGTACTCCTGGCTCGCCGCCTACAAGGACGCGATGCTGAAGGCGGATGTCGACATCGACGAGCTGCGCCGATTCACCGCGTCCTACTGGGGGGAGTACCGACAACTGTCGTGGAACGTCGCCACCGGTTTCGCCAGTCAGGTGGTGGCGGCACGGCCTTAAGGCCACTGTCTGGACGACGGAGGTCCCGCATCACCCCCGAGGACACGAGCGCTAGCGTTCACACGTCCGATCCAGACCGGGAGTAGGAGTCAGGCATGGCCGTTCAGGTCCAAGGCGTCATCGCGCGGGAGAAGGATGCCCCCGTCACCCTCGAGACGATCATCGTCCCCGACCCGGGTCCGGGCGAGGCACGGGTGAAGGTCCTCGCGTGCGGCGTGTGCCACACGGACCTGCACTACCGCCAGGGCGCCATCAACGACGAATTCCCCTTCCTCCTCGGCCACGAGGCCGCAGGCATCGTGGAGTCCGTAGGCCCCGACGTCACCGACGTGGCACCCGGTGACTACGTCATCCTCAACTGGCGCGCGGTCTGTGGCCAGTGTCGCGCCTGCTTGCGCGGTCGCCCCTGGTACTGCTTCAACACCCACAACGCCACGCAGAAGATGACGCTCCTCGACGGCACCGAGCTTTCGCCCGCCCTCGGCATCGGCGCCTTTGCCGAGATGACCCTCGTCGCGGCGGGTCAGTGCACCAAGGTGGACCCGGCCGCAGCCCCCGAGGTCGCCGGTCTCCTGGGCTGCGGGGTCATGGCCGGGCTCGGCGCTGCCATCAACACAGGCAACGTGACCCGCGGTGACTCCGTGGCCGTCATCGGGTGCGGTGGCGTCGGAGATGCCGCCATCGCCGGCGCACGACTCGCGGGAGCGCGCACGATCATCGCCGTCGACATCGATGACCGCAAACTCGAGCTGGCCAAGAAGTTCGGCGCCACCCACACCATCAACTCCCGGGAGACCGACCCCGTCGAGGCGATCCGCAAGGCCACCGAAGGATTCGGGGCCGATGTCGTGATCGAGGCCATCGGCCGACCCGACACCTACGAGCAGGCATTTTTCGCCCGCGACCTCGCCGGCACCGTCGTCCTCGTCGGCGTCCCCTCCCCCGACATGCGCCTAGACCTTCCGCTGATCGAGTACTTCGGTCGAGGCGGCGCGTTGAAGTCCAGTTGGTACGGCGACTGCCTGCCCTCACGGGACTTCCCCATGCTCATCGACCTCTACCTCCAGGGACGACTCCCGCTCGATGAGTTCGTCAGCGAGAAGATCGGCGTGGGCGATGTCGAGGCGGCGTTCGACAAGATGCACCACGGAGACGTGCTGCGCAGTGTCGTGGTGTTTGCGCCGTGAGCGCCCGCGTCGAACGAGTCGTCACCAGCGGAATCTTCAGCCTCGACGGTCAGGACTTCGAGGTCGACAACAACGTCTGGCTCGTCGGTGATGACGAGGAGGTCCTCATCGTCGATGCCGCCCATGACGCGGAGACCATCCTCAGCGCAGTAGCTGGCCGCCGCGTGGTCGGCATCGTGTGCACTCACTCGCACAATGACCATGTCAACGCCGTCCAGGAGCTCCTGCCCAGCATCGACGGACCCGTCTACCTCCACCCGGCTGACACCATGCTGTGGGACGTCGTCAACGAAGGCGTGACCTTCACGCCCCTGGCTGACGGCGACTTTGTGTCGGTGGCCGGCCTCGACGCCCAGGTGATCCACACTCCGGGCCACTCACCCGGCGGGGTCTGCCTTTACGTGCCTGAGCTCGGCGTGCTTCTCAGCGGCGACACGCTCTTCCACGGCGGCCCCGGGGCGACGGGCCGATCCTTCAGCGACTTCCCCACCATCCTCGACTCGATCCGTGCGCGCCTCCTGACGCTGCCCGCCGAGACGCGAGTGCTGACCGGCCACGGAGATGAGACCACCATTGGCGCAGAGGCCGGGTCGTATGACGAGTGGGTTGCCCGCGGCCACTAGCCCCGGATGTCGACGCTGCGGCCACCCACCGGTCACTGGTGCTAACTGACGAGGGTGAGCGCGGTCACGCCGACGACGAGCACGATGACGCCGACGATCTGGAATCGACCGAGCTTTTCCTTGAACAGGAAGTACGCCGCCACGGCCGCGATGGGCGCGAACTGCGATGACAGGATGGACGTGATGGCCACCTCGTACTGGGCGCCGATGGCGAAGCAGACGAAGCCCAGGATTTCCGTGAACGCCATGGCCACGACCAGTGGCACCGTGGACCTAGTGATCTGCAGTTTCCGCATGACGAGCAGCGGGATGAGGATGATGAGGACACCCGCGAGACGCGCAGGCAGCAGCACCCAGGGGATGGGCACGTCGTTGCTGAGGTTGCCCGCCGCGAAGAGAGAGACCCCGAAGCACGCCGCAGCCACAGTCGACAGGACCACGGCGTAGACGGGCCGCTCCTTGGCGAGCGGTGCGGGGTCGGGGGCGATCGCCGAGATGACGATCCCGCCGACGATCACGAGCAGCATGAACCCGACGATGGGCGCGATGCTCTCCCCCAGGAGTGCTGCGATGACTGCGGCAATGGCCCCTTCGGTGGCCAGGATCGGCGCGACGACGCCGACTTTGCCGACGCGCAGGGCGAACCCGGCCACAAGGATCCCGATGACATTGCCCAGTCCGAGGACGACCATCCACGGAATGCTGGGGCCGATGTTGGCCGGGACGCCGGAGGCAACGACGAACGGGGTCGTGATGATGAGCCCCACGAGCATCACCCACGCCACGGACGACGCCGATCCGATGATCTTCACGGCTCGCGACGACATCAGGCTGCTGCTGGCGAAGAAGCACGCGGTCAGGAGCCCGAAGCCGATGCTGACCACCTCCTGACCCTACTCAGGAGCGAGGCGAGGCCTGCCGCGAAACACGGGCGCAACACGACCCGGATACGGTCCTCCCGTGAACGCGCCCGAGCCCGATGCCGCCCTGCGCGAGGACATTCGCACTCTGGGAACCCTCCTGGGCCAGTCACTCGCCCAGCACGGTGGCCCTGAACTCCTCGAGGCCGTCGAGCGCATCCGCGCTGCCGTCCGGGACGACCCCGCCGAAGCCACCCACATCATCGACGGCCTCGACTTGCACGAGGCGACCTTGATTGCACGTGCCTTCTCCATCTACTTCGACCTCGCCAACGTCGCAGAGCAGGTCCAGCGTGCGCGCGACGTCCGGGCTCGCCGCCGGACTGAGGGCAGCCTGCTCACGCGCACCGCCGGACGCGCCCTGGACCTGGGCGCCACTCCCGAGCAGGCCAGGCTGCTCGCCGAGGAGATGGCGGTGCGCCCCGTCTTCACGGCACATCCCACTGAGGCGGCACGTCGGTCGGTGCTCACCAAGCAGCGGCGCATCGCCGACCTGCTCCTCGATGCCCTCATCGATGATGAGCGGCGCTGGTCGCGCATCGCTGAGCTCGTCGACCTGCTGTGGCAGACCGACGAGCTGCGCCTCGAGCAGCCACAGGTGGTCGATGAGGCACGCAATGCCCTCTACTACCTCGATGATCTCGCGCGCGGCCCGCTCGCCGAGGTCCTGGACGATCTCGCCACGGCATTCCGCATGCTCGGTGCCGACCTGCCGCCCGATAGCACGCCGCTCACCTTCGGCTCCTGGATCGGCGGCGACAGGGACGGCAACCCCTTCGTGACACCCGAGGTGACGCGCGCGGTCATCGACTTCCAGCGCGACCACGCCATCAGCGACATCCTGCCCATCGTCGACCGGCTGCTCGAGGACCTCTCAGTGAGTGAGCGCCTCTCAGGCGCGGACCCTGCCTTGCGCGCCCACGTGGGGGCTGATCTGGAGTCCCTGCCCGAATTCGACAGGAGGTTCCTGCGCATCAATGCGGAGGAGCCTGTGCGCCTCAAGCTCTCGGTCATCCACAACAGGCTGCGGCTCACGCGTGAGCGGCTCGCCTCCCGAGGCCCGCACGTGCCCGGACGTGACTACCGCACCACTCGCGAACTCCTCGACGACCTCATGCAGGTGCGCGACGCACTCGCGTCAGACGACTCCACCGCCGCCATCGGCGTCATCGACAGGGCACTTCGCGTGATCGCCGCCATCGGCCTACCCCTGGCCACTCTCGACATCCGTGAGCACTCTGGCAAGTACCGCGAAGCGATCGCCCAACTCCTCGGTCGTCTGCCCGCCGCTCCCGACTTCACGGCCCTGGACGCTGATGCGCGCCGCGAGCTGCTCTCCGCCGAATTGCTCTCACGTCGCCCTCTCGCGCCCACTCCCCCGCCTCTCGACGCGTCGGCAATGGCCACCTACGGCGCCTTCGTCTCCGCGCGCGAAGCCATCGAGCGCTACGGCCCCCGGACGGTCGAGACGTGCATCGTGTCGATGACCAAGGGAGCTGACGACGTCCTCGCTGCCGTGGTCCTGGCCCGCGAGGCGGGCCTGGTGGACACCGATGCCGGCACGGCGATGGTCGGCTTCGTGCCGCTGCTCGAGACCGTCGACGAGCTGCGCTCGGCCCACCTCATCCTTGGCCAGCTGCTGGCGGACCCGACGTACCGACGGCTGGTCGCCTCACGCGGCGACATCCAGGAGGTCATGCTCGGCTACTCCGACTCCAACAAGGACGCCGGCATCACCACCTCGCAGTGGGAGATCCACCTCGCCCAGCGCAGACTTCGCGACACGGCCACGGCTGCCGGGATCCGGCTCCAGCTCTTCCATGGGCGCGGCGGCACCGTGGGTCGCGGCGGCGGACCGACGTACGACGCGATCCTGGCGCAACCGTGGGGTGTCCTCGAAGGTCGCATCAAGCTCACCGAGCAGGGCGAGGTGATCTCCGACAAGTACCTCCTGCCCACTCTCGCCCGAGACAACCTCGAGCAGATCCTCGCGGCCGTGATGGATGCCACGTTGCTGCACGACCGTCCGCGCAACTCCCTTGAGGAGCTCGCCGCGTGGGACACGG